>JAMCUV010000088.1 GCA_023379345.1 Thermoplasmatota archaeon | reverse complement strand
CCGGAACCAGCAGTGGAAGCTTCCTGGGGAACCTGAGACGCAGATTCCTTATGCCCTCTATCCTGGCCCATGATCCGTCTATCACGGAAATGCCCCTCTCCAGTATTATGGAACCGTCAGCCGGAGTTACAATACTATCAGCAAAGGGTGTCAGGGAAAGCGTCTGTGATATCTTTTTCATGCCTGCCTTTTCTGCAAGGCCGAACCTCTTCAATTTCAGCATTGTTGACTTGGCGGGATCATCCTCGCCCAGATAGGCGAAGAAGATTCTTGGTTTCTGATCAGCATCGTCCGCATCCGGCATCCATCCCGTATGCATGGCCCGCACATTGAATTTTCCATGCTTCCGGGAAGATTATAATATCATACCTTGATGAAGGGGCATGCTGAATCTCCCCTGGGTCATAATCACCGAGGCAGTTATGACCGCATTCATCATCTGGATCATAGCATACCTGAGGAAAAATTCCAGGGGCCTCACACTCCGAAGTTTCTCGGTATCCGTTATCCTGCTCTCAATGATGGGCAGCATGTTCGATTCACTCATTTATTACATGGCCATGCCAAGGACTTTCTTCAACGTGGTCCTTGCCGCAAACATATCCATGATCGCAATGGCCATTGCCATCGTGTATATACTCTGGACAGCAGTTAAGGAAAGGGACTATTCCATGAAGAGGAGCATGGCGCTGGCCTTTTCTCTGATTCTGGGATGGAACGAGGTATCCATGGCACTCTTTCTCAGAATCCTTGGCTATTATTTTCATGATGTAACGTCACTGGCCTCATATCTTGCCTATTTCGGATTATCCATTACAAATTTCCTCTTTCTTGCACCCATGATTGCGGAAATGGTCTTCTTCATAGCATTCAGGCTTTCCCCTGGCCTGGGCAGGAGGATTTCAATAGCTCTTCTGCTCATGCAGGTTGCTGATCCCGCCGTCATTGGCAATTCCGCGGCCGTGATTCCACTTCTCATTGCCTATTCCATAATAATGATCTATGCTGTTTATTATGCATTCAGCTACGTTTACCGCAACCGCAGATCAATGGACCGGATGTCCCGGCGCCTTGTTGGCTGGTTCATATTCATCTTCGCGCTCTCAACAGCAGGCCTTCTTGAGCCTGTGGTGATTCACGGGCCTTTCGGGTTATCATGGTTCATATTTGCAGTGTCCATGATGTCATCCATGGTCCTCTATTTCGAGATAATACTGGGGATGTTTGCGCCGGTGCCTGACAGGGCACCAGCAACTGCTGAAAGCCCGGCCGCTTCGTGACGCCGCATCACTTTTTGGAAATTTTCTCCCTGACAAAGTGCCTGACATCATAATAGAAGATGTTCTCATAGGGGCAGGCATTGACACAGTCCCCGATGCCTACACACCTGCTGTCCTTGTATTCACCCTTGGTGATGAAACTCCCGGGCTGTCCATAATTCCCAACAGGGCATGCACTTGCACAGTCCTTTGTGGGGCATGTCACGCACTGGTTCGGGTCCCTGACCTTCAGGCGGAAGAACCCGAATCTTGAGATGAACCTGTTGAAGTTCCCCCACTGGCAGTAACCGGTGTTGATGCAGCCATATGATCCCACGTATGGCATGAGTATGAATACGGCGTACCAGAGGAAGCCGAAATAGAAAATGTAGAGCATATACTCTGGATCAGTGCCATAGAATGTGAGATTCAGCCTGCCCGTGGAATCGAGCCATGAGATCACGGCAGCAGCTATCACCGAGACATAGACCATGTTGGAGACGATCCTGTACACCATATTTCCTGTGCGGTCCGCCCTTGTGAGGGATTTGCTCATTCCAGATGAGTTGTTGAATTTCTTCATGGAATCGTAGAATGTTCCCTGGTACATCACAGGTGCGGTGCAGAACACCGAGCAGAGCTGCCTGGAGCCAAACAGCAACGAAAGGATGCCACTTATGACATAGGTCAGCACCATGGGAAGGATCAGGAGAGGGGAAACGGGACCGGCAGTTCCTATGCCCATGGACCATCCTATGAAGGGGACACTTGCGGGATTCTGTATTATGAAGGATGGGAGGAGTATTGAATAAATGCCGTACGCCACAAGCATGAGGGAAAGCCTGATTCGTGTCTCCATTTCCCTGGTTTTCCTTATCTTGAACACAACAAGGGACCCCATCTCAATGCCCATCATGACAAGGAACCATGAGGAGAGGCTCACGCTTCCGAAAAATATGAAGAAATCAAAAACGGCCTTTCCTGCAATTGACAGCATGCTGCCTGTGAGTGGCACAATCCCGGTGGATGCAATGAATGGAACAGCACCGTAATACTGGATGTCAAAGGCCGCACCCATGAAGAATTCGGCGGCGAAAACAAGGAGGAGGAAACTGAAGGACCACCTTCTGTTTGCAAGCCAGTAGGTGCGAGGGCCGGTTGAAAGCATGCCCCTGTGGAGGGTCCCCCACAGGTACAGGACCATGTCTGCTATCATTTCCATGGAAAAAAGGTAGATGCTCCCGTATACCTGCCACAGGAAAACTCCCGCCATCATGGCGGTGTACACTGCAAGAAGCATGAGGATGTACGATCCCATTGATCTCCTGACAGACTGCGCCCTGTACAGGTGTTCAAAAAGGAATACGAAGAACCCGGTCATGACGGCCCCGGACAGGTATACCATCAGCGGGCCCCAGTGATGTCCAGTGACTGCCGGAGGAGCAAGAAACATTATTGACGCCTGCGCCAGCAACAGAACCAGTGTCCAGGAGTTCTGGTCCCTTCTCATGAGTATTATGCTCAGGAACATCTCAATGCTCATTGGAAAGACAAACCAGTAGCTGGAGACTGACTGGAATATTGCAGCTACCGGGCTGGTGCTCATCAATGCCAGGTATTGCTGATGCGACAGTACAAGATTGAACACCAGGCTCATGAGGACTTCGTCAAGGATCACAAAGACCGAGGTGAAAACCATGAGGAATCTTCTTGAAGCATCCTGATCCTCAAGGAATATATCGCGCATGAACAGGGCCAGGAACGGAATGA
>JAMCUV010000087.1 GCA_023379345.1 Thermoplasmatota archaeon | reverse complement strand
ATGGTAATAAGGATCGATCGTGAATCCTATGGGAAAGGCAAGGACACTGCATTCAGATCAAGCACCGGGAAATTCATTGTTCCGTTTCACAGCAACCTTGTTTACCCGGTGGAATACGCGGACATACTTCACTCATTTCTTGAGTTCAGCCTGAAACGACTCTATTTCTCGGAGCTATCGCTGGTTCACAGGGACCTGATAAATGAGGTTGGGGGATGGCGCCACCTCTCAAACGGGGAGGACGTTGACCTCTTCTCAAGGCTGGCCGTGAATTTCGGCATCCTGGCTTGCCCTACCAACCTCATGTGGAAAGACAACATCACCATAAAGGAAATTCTTGGCATGAGATATCCCTCGCAACCTTCCGGGAGTCCCGATGGCCAGAATCTGGCCATGATCAGGGACCTCATCATTGCATGCAACCTTTCCCTGCGGGAGATAATGGATCTGTCCCGAATAAGGAAGAGCCTGGAAGGCACAGGTGGCAGGTTTCTAATGTTTGTGGGTTACATGGCTTCAAGGCTCTCAAGCATAAAGCCGGTGACATACAACCGCAATAATCTGGTGGTGGTGATGGAATCTGTCCTGGAATCGCTCATTCTCAGGGAGTATCTCAAGATACCTGAAATGGAGGATCGTGTTTTCCTGCAGATCGATAGAACCCATATTGAGTTTCTTACTGAACACAGCAAGATGTTCCGGGACATGAAGGCATCCCTGGCCTACTTCCTGAGGGACCAGATATGAGTAATTATGATCTGGAAAGGAATGATTCCGGTACGTTATATGGCCTAGGTTTTATGCTCTTATTTCTGCCATCAAGGGCGTGATTTTCCGGATTCAATAATCCTGTTCATTGTTTCATTCACCTACCCTGATTGCCTATCTTTCACTGGCAATTCATCCCGGCGACTTGCTAAGTGCCCTCCATGCTAAAATAATTGTAAACATTAATTCAAAACAATATATGCACTGAGGCGTTTTTTCTGTCATTAATTATTTATGCGCTGCATCTTTCTGGAGCGACACATGGCCATTGTCAAGTCCAGTGTTGCAGATCTTGTCATAATATTCATTCTGATCATTTCAGTCATTACGATTCAATCCAGCAGTTTGCAGGATGCTGGTGTGGGAATCCCTGGCCACCAAACATCCTTCATGAATGGCCAGGCAATCCCTGATAACAGTACTGCGTCACCAGGTAACGTTTATTACCTGAGTTCAAACCTGTCAGTCCCCGCCAATGCTACATATGTATTCAACAGTGATCACGTGTATGCAAATTCCCTATCACTATTGTTCATCAACATAGAGGTTTACGGCAAATTTGAATTATTGAACTCAACACTTAGCATTTTCAACACCACCTACAATACCGTGAGAGGAATCAATATAATCCTTCACGCCGGCTCGTACATGCAGGTAATCAATTCAGCTATGGAATTCCCGGGAATGCTGAATGGGAACAGATCAGATGTAATTATCGATAATTCAACCATTCAATGCCCATATGTGAACGAGTCAGATCCGCTGAACTCTAAATACCTTGGGGAAATTTTCTCGGGTTCAGATGTAAACATCATAAACAGTTCTGTTTCAGGCCTGATTCATCAGTCCGGCCCATATGAATTCCCTGATGCCAGTATGTTCGTTGATCAAGCAAATTACCAGGAATTTTCAGCAAATGGGACAATTCCCATGAAGTATCCTGTAAGCCATTATGCCGGGAATGTCCTGACGAACGGCATTCACCTGAATGTCTCATATACGGGCGCAGGCAATGAATCCACTGATTGCCTTCTACTGGAAGTGAACGGGAGTGTAATGCATAAATATGTTCTGCCATACAATACTGGAAACAATTCTGAATTGTCCAGATCTATCTATGGCAGCATGTTTGTCCATACGGCGTCTTGGTTCGGGAACGCATCGAACTTCAGCCTTGTGCTTCAAGAAGATTCTCCATACCCTGTTGGAATAATCAATATCACTCTTACCCTGGAATCCAATGACACAGTTCATGCCGAGGGGTACAGTGCATATGATCTCATGCTATACAACAGCACAGCGGATATTGTGAACTCATCACTGGCCATCAATTTCATGAGCAACATTACAGGCAGTGGAATTCCCGACTTCATGGCTAATCACATCTATGCAGTGAATTCCACCATAATCTGGACAGATTCATCAGTCTCAGGGTATAGTAACTACGATGCATCGCCTTTCCAGCTGAAGAATTCCATGGTGTGCATGTACAGGCTGGCAAAAATCCTGCCCGAGGATGAGGGTGCAATGGTCAGTAACTTCAGGTACTCCATCTCACCGGTGACACCTCTGCAAAATTCAATGCTCAACAGCGGGGAGAAAAATATGACACAGTACAGGATTCTGTCCAGCCACGGATTCATTGCCATGTCAGGAATTCAGATGAACTCCTCGTATGAATACACTGGTGAATATGAACTCAATTGGGGAACAAATGAAACCACAATCTCACTGGAACCCTTTCCAGATCTTCCCATGGGCGCTGCCGCCATAAATATAAGCGTTCCTGCGCCCGTTGTGACCCTGACCATAACCGGGGCAGTGCTGTACACTGGAAACCTGACTGTCAACATGACATACAGTGCTTACTCCAAGCAGCCCCAGTCATTCAACGGAACAGTGGATATTTTTGCAGTGGATGAAAACGGCACCAGAAGTAATGTATGGAGTCTACCAATCTCCAGCCTACAGCCTGCAATCCTGTCCCTGAGATATCATGTCGAAAACGGCCAGAATCCAGCACAGATTGAGGCGACATTTGTATCGGATCAAATGTATGCCCTGTCCGGCCGGTCTGTGGAATCCTTTCCCGTTGATCTTGAATATCAGGCAAACAGTTCTATCATGATATCTGTTGCAGTGACGGGATATGTACCTGGAACCACATGGATAATGGACTATGGTGGAAGATATTACGTTTCCAATTCATCATCGCTGGAATTCAACACTTCGCTGAACCTTACGCCCACATTCATGCCGCCTGCTGGGTACAGAATCAGCAGCGAGACCATATCCTATGAAGCACATCACACCGAGATCGTTGATATCAGCTTTTCTGAGATAACACAAACCGTAACATTTGTTGAGAAAGTTGTACAGCCTGGGCAGCAATGGTCGGTGCTACTTGCAGGAAGGAATTATTCAACCACAGATTCAATGTTGAACGTGAGCCTGGAGCCAGGTGTCTACAACTACGAGGTTATTGCGCCAAGGGGCATGGAAGCCAAGGATTCTTCAGGCATAGTTAACCTGACAGATTCCAATGAAACAGTCATTCTCATGTTTTTCCACAGTTTCTCGCTTGTTACTCTTCTGGACAGGATGGCCAGTCAGATTGTTTTCTATGCTGTCCTTGGCACGGCAGCTGGAATTGCGGTAACTTGCATTTCAATGAGGCGTAAACGATCATGGTATATCTGCAGATCCTGTGGTGCTTCAGTGGATAAAGGCAGGAAATATTGTGACAAATGTGAGAGTAGGATAAGATAGAATCAAAGAGGCTTTATCTGGCAAAGCAATTCTATGGTCATGATAATTGCAGATGTCACATTCTATCCGGTGGGGAAAGGAGAATCAGCTGGCGATACAATCCGCAGGGCCGTTGAGGTCATGGAAAAGTCGGGAGTGCACTGCTATCCAAACAGCATGGCAACGGTCCTGGAAGCCGCCACCATTGATGAGATATTCAACGCCATAAAGAGCGCTGAGGGCGAAATACTAAAATCAGGTTTCAAACGCGTTGAGACCATAATAAAGATAGATCACAGGACAGATAAGGACAACACTGTTAAGCACAAACTGGATCGCATAGGTGTTACCCACTGACGGTTACTGGTGTCCCTAGGCCTGCCCTGTTCATAGACCGTGATGGCACAATAAACAGGGACTGCCCTTACTGTCATGATCCAGCACAGCTGCATGTTTTCATGGATGCAGTCAGGCTGATGAAGCAATACCAGCAGAAAGGGTTCTTCATAATCATCATAACCAACCAGTCCGGCGTGAATCGCGGGTATTTCACTGAAGAAGATCTGGGAAGGTTCAATACCGCCCTTGTCAAGCGTCTGGCGCACATGGGTGTCAGGATAGATGCCATTTACTATTGCCCGCACAGGCCAGACGAAGGATGCAAATGCAGGAAGCCGGGGACAGGGCTCATAGAAAAGGCAATGCATGACTTTCCAATAGATCTGGAGCGTTCTGTCATGGTGGGCGACAGGGATGATATGGATGGGGAAATGGCAAAGCGTCTCGGGATCGAATTTATCAACATTTTAAGGGCAAAACAGTTCTGACTGAGCCTTTATTGGATCAGTATTGCCAGATGTTCCTTACTGGAATGCCAGATATTTTATGGTCCGTCATTGAATTATGTCTGTATAGTTTATAGGTAAAGGATTTATATCTGACGGTAATTTCTCAGAATATGGTAAAATACAAGTGGGTCGCGCTTTCCAACACCACAATGGGTGTCCTGATGGCTACCATCAACGGCACCATCACACTCATATCATTACCGGCAATATTCAAGGGAATACATCTAAGCCCATTTGCCTCGGGGTCTTTCATCTATCTGCTTTGGATCCTGATGGGTTTCAACATTGTCACAGCAGTTCTTCTTGTCACGTTTGGAAGGCTCTCGGACATTTTCGGCAGGGTCAGGCTTTTCAATTTCGGGTTTGCAATATTCACGGCCGGGTCAGTCCTGCTGTACCTGACGCCAGGTACTGGCGTTGCAGCAGCCCAGTATCTTGTTGCAATGAGGATAGTGCAGGGTGTTGGTGCGGCCTTCCTGTTTTCAAACAGCTCCGCAATAATCACAGATGCATTTCCGGTCAATGAGAGGGGAAAGGCCCTTGGTATCAATCAGGTAGCTGCACTGGGAGGTTCGTTCATCGGGTTGATACTGGGTGGAGTGCTTTCTGTTATCAACTGGAGGTACATATTCCTTGTAAGCGTTCCAGTTGGGTTGTTCGGGACAATCTGGAGCATGGCCAAGCTCAAGGACACGGCAATGAAGGACAAGGGACAGAAAATAGATTATGCAGGGAATATCACATTCGGCGCAGGCATCACAATCCTTCTTGTAGCTGTGACATATGGCCTCCTTCCATATGGAAAGGACACTACTGGATGGTCAAATCCATTGGTCATTGCGTCAATGGCACTGGGCGTCGTACTGCTTGTTGCTTTTCCATTCATTGAAAGAAGGGTCACCCAGCCCATGTTCAGGCTCTCTCTTTTCAAGAGCAGGGCTTTCTCTGCCGGCAATTTTGCATCGCTTCTCTCCGCTGTGGGGAGAGGCGGCGTGATGATCATGCTGGTGATCCTCCTTCAGGGCATCTGGCTGCCACTCCACGGATATTCCTATGCATCCACGCCATTCTGGGCCGGAATAGCCATGCTTCCAATGACTGCAGGATTCATGATAATGGGGCCCTTATCGGGTGCTATTTCTGACAAACATGGGGCCAGAGTCCTTGCGACTGCAGGTATGTGCATAGTGGGAATCATGTTCTTTGTGCTGTCCACCATGCCGTACAATTTCAACTACGTGGAATTCGGCATAGCACTGTTCATAATGGGGGTGGGAAACGGAATGTTCGCTGCCCCAAATACGGCGGCCATAATGAATTCAGTTCCCGCTGAATCAAGGGGGGCTGCCTCTGGCATGATGACCACACTCCGGAATGCAGGGCAGACGGCAAGCATGGGGATGTTCTTCACCATAGTCATAGTGGCCCTGGCAGCCGGCATGGGCGCATCATTCACCAATGCACTGACCTCCCTTGGTGTGTCAAACGCAGCTTATTATGGGTCGATTCTGGGCAAGGAGCCACCCACAATAGCCCTCTTTTCAGCTTTCCTTGGAGAGAATCCAATGCAGACAATAATATCCGCCAGCCCCATACTTTCAAGCGGTCTCCACAGCTACACCTCAATCCTGTATGGAAAGTACTGGTTCCCGACGGCTCTGGCTCCGGCATTCATGGGCGCGTTGAGGGATGCCTTCTATGTTGGCATGTCTCTTTCATTTGTTGCAGCGGTTGTATCAATGCTAAGGGGAAGGAAATATGTGGATGAGGGAGCACATTATGTTTCGGATGATCAGGGAAATGGTCCCACTGTACCATCTGGAACAGTTCAGGCACAACCCAGAGATGACGGTATTTCAGGTGGGCCGGTGCTGAAGTCATCAAACATGAGGAGGTAATTCAAATGGATGAAGAAAGAAAGCAGTCAAGCCTTGAGCTATGGAGGCTAATAACATCAATAAACAAAATATGGTCAAGGCAGGTTGAGAAGAGGCTCTCCGATAATGGACTGTCAATAATGGAGTTCAGGATTCTCAAGACGCTGAACAATCAGGGAGCGCAGCCAATGATAAAGCTGGCGGAAGCCAACATGATCACTCAGGGCTGGGTCACGAATATTGTTGACAAACTTGAAGAAAAGGGGTTGGTTCACCGCCTTAGGAGCCAGGATGACAGGAGGGTGATTAATATAGTGACCACAGAACGTGGCAGATCTTTCTTCACAGAAATTAAGGACCTGCATGAAAAGTTCATAATAGATACCCTGGATTTTCTCTCTCCAGAGGACATGAACAACGTGAAATGCATCCTTTCCAGGGTTGAGGAGCAGATCGCATCCAAGGTTTCACGGCAGTCGCCAGTCGCCATGGCGGATACAGATCCAAAATAGGCGCAGACACTAATCTGTATAGACCTGGCATTGAGAGAGGTTTTAATGATCAGATTGGATTAGGGGGAAAGTGTTCGCCCAGAGATCCCCAGTCCTGATTATCCAGAATGTCCTGAGTGCCGTCCTGGGTTTCGTAGGTTTGTTCTTCATACTGCGTTACATTGGGACCACAGACTGGGGTTTTGTAGCCTTCGGTATTGGATTTGTTGGGATATTTTCGCTGATAGGCGATCTGGGCTATTCTACTGCTCACACAATAAAGATATCCAACGGAGAGGACATTGCAACTTGCAATGCGACTTTCCTTACAATCAAGGTTGTTCTGGGGCTTTTATTTGTGGTCCTTGTGGTATCTGCACTTGAGTTTTGGACGCTTGTTCTCCACAGGGGGTTCCAGTCACCCATTGAGTACTGGATCATACTTGCCCTCATACCCTACTTCTTCTTCCAGAATCTCACTGCGTTTCCAAATGCCTATTTCAGGGCAACACTGAAGTCCGTAAGGACGTCAATTCCCCCTCTGGTTGAAGCCGTATTCAGAAACTCCGTTTTCATATTCCTGGCCCTCATAGTTAGATATTCAGGCAGTGGCGGATATATGGATGCTCTTTACCTGTCATCCACTTACAGTGTGTCATATTCCATATACTTCATAGTTGGTCTTGTACTGGGCAGACCCTGGAAGATCTCAAGGCCCACAAGGGCAATGTTCAGGGCTTACACGGTAATTGCACTGCCACTGATGCTTGTTACTTCAGTGGGAACAATCAGCGGCAATATAGATAAAGTTGTAATCCAGCTATTCTGGCATGCTGATGCCACAGGTGCATTCTATACAAGCCAGACAATTGCAGCAATAATCACCACCCTGAGCGGGTCAATGTCCACATTCTTCGTTCCGTTGCTGATCAAATACCA
>JAMCUV010000086.1 GCA_023379345.1 Thermoplasmatota archaeon | reverse complement strand
TTCATGTTCTTCAGGTTGGAGAGCACTTCCTGTGCCCTTCTTTCCACATCCTCATGCCCTTCCGTCCACAGCTCGTTGATCTGGTTCGCAAGATCAATTATGCCCACCTGTCCACCCCTGCTTTCCCTTGGAATGTATGTTAGGGCAAAAACCGGAACCCCATCCGGCGTCAGGATTATGTTCAGGGGCCATCCGCCAGTACCGGTCATCATCTGGCTCACAGCCATGAAAGTGCTGTCAAGATCGGGCCTTTCCTCCCGGTCCACCTTTATGCACACAAAGGTGCGGTTAAGCACATCCGCAACCTGCGGATGTTCAAAGCTCTCCCTCTCCATGACGTGGCACCAGTGGCATGTTGAATATCCTATGCTGAGAAATATTGGCCTGTTTCGTGATTTGGCCTCTTTGAAGGCCTCGTCTCCCCATGGATACCAGTCCACAGGGTTGTGAGCATGCTGCTGCAGGTATGGGCTCTTCTCATTGATCAGTCTGTTGGTGTATTCTGTCATGTATCTGCCCCCATGACGATGTGTAACTTAACACCTATGTGAATGGAGAGGTTACATTCAGGCAATTCCGTAACTCTGGAGGCAGATGGAATATTTATAAAACCGGTGATTATGCGCCTGCAAGGGCTATCCTTGTTTGGACTGAAATTTGCACTGTCCCTGGCCATATTCGTGATCACCATGATCCTGGTCATACTGAGACCCAGGAACCTTGGCATAGGATATTCAGCCCTCATGGGAGGAGCCGCTTCCGTCATACTGGGAATCACCACCATACCGGAAATAGTCCAGGTGTGGGACATTGTCTGGAATGCCACGTTCACCTTTGTTGCCATAATCATCATGTCCCTGATATATGATGAGGTTGGGTTCTTCGAGTATGCCTCCATGAAGCTTGCCGGGCTTTCACACGGTTCTGGGAAGAAATTCTTTGTTCTCATGATCCTGCTGGGGGCAGTAATATCAGCTTTCTTTGCCAATGACGGCGCCGTACTTGTACTGACACCAATCATGTACTCGTTCCTGTCAAGATCAGGTGCGGACAGGAAAGCTTACCTGGCATTCATAATGGCCGTAGGTTTCATCTCGGACACGGCCAGCATGCCATTTGTCATAAGCAATCTTGTTAACATAATAACTTCCGGCTATTTCCACATAGATTTCCTCCACTACACCCTTGTCATGTTTGTGCCATACCTGGTTTCTGTGGCCGCCAGCCTTGGCGTGCTGTACGCGTTCTACAGGAAAAGCATCCCGTCAAGGATAGGTGCCTTCAGGATACAGGACGGAATAATCCGGGACAGGGCTGTCTTCCTCTCCGCTGTGCCTGTGCTGGCTGTGCTCATAACGCTCTATGCGGTCACCGGACTCCTTGGCATACCTGTGGCATTCATTGCAGTCCCTGCAATTGCCATGCTTTTCGTAATAGTGGCAATCAGGGGAAAGATAAATACAGGGAAAATACTCAGGGAGGCGCCCTGGCAGATTGTGCTTTTCTCCCTTGGAATGTATATAATTGTATACGGCATGGGCGAGAATGGCCTCATTTCAGTAATATCGGGAGCCATTGAATCCTTTTCAGGGCTGTGGGGTCCACTTCCCTACATCTTCTCAGGATATCTCTTTGCCCTCATGGCTTCCGTGATGAACAACCTGCCGTCCGTGATGCTGGGAAACCTTTCCATAGGCTTTGCTCACCCGGGCATACTGCCCTATGTCAACGTAATTGCAAACGATATCGGCCCAAAGTTCACTCCGGTGGGGTCCCTGGCCACTCTCCTGTGGCTGTACACACTTGACAGGAAGAGGGGGATGAAGATCTCCTATGGATATTACATGAAGGTTGGCTTCGTGCTGGCACTGCCTGTGCTCACGGTGACTCTCATATCCCTCTGGGCTGTCTCCCTCATATGATGGGGGTCCCTGAACTGTTTATATTTTATGAAGGCATTGTGCAGCGTGCGCATTGCTATTCTTGTTCGACATGGCGAAAGTGAAGCCAACGTCAGGAAGATCATATCCAGCGACATAAATGGGTATCCGCTCACTGAAAGGGGAATGCGGCAGGCGGAATTCACGGCAGAACAGCTTAAGGGATTGCACATTGATGGCATTCTGTCCAGCCCGGTACAGAGGGCAATGCAGACGGCAAACATTATCGGAAGCACCATTGATCTGGTGCCGGCCATTGAGGATAATATAACGGAATCTGGCATGGGACCCTACAACAACTCCATGATGGCGGGTCTTCCCCCGGGGTCACGGGATGAGCTTGGAATGGAATCCTGGGATTCCCAGGTTCTCAGAATGAGGTCTGTGCTTGACGGCATCCAGGGCGTGCAGCTGCTGGTCAGCCATGCCATGCCCATAAGGGCCGCCATCTCAAGCTATCTGGACCTGGATGAGGTGGAAAGCTTCGGCATTGAGATCAGGAACGCATCCATGTCTGTGATTGATGTGCAGAATGAACGGATAATCTGCATTGGTTCACTTTTAGTAAGCAACCGCCTCAGATCTATGCTTGCGCCGTGATTCTACCTGTCCTTGAACCAGTGTATACCATTGCAGAAAGAGCCATGGCAACACCCATAAGCACAAGCAGGATGATCATTGCTGAAAGCTGGGAACCCCTGTTAAGCTGAAGCCCGAGAATTATCCCACTGGCTGTCCCGCCGGCGAACTGACCTACATGCTGGAGAGTGTTGAATATGCCCAGGTTGGAACCGTAATGGTATCTGGATGCAAACCTTGTGATGGCAGTGGGAAACACGATCTCATACAGCGAATATCCAAGGAAGAATACCACAGAACCGATCTCTATTATGAGCAGCGAACCTTTCTGCAGGGGTGCAAGAAACAGTATGGGCACAGATACGAGTATCACTGCGATGGATGCAACGGCCATTATGGTGGTGCGCTTGCCCTCAAACCTGCCTGCAATCATCACGGCTATGCCGCCCCCAATAATGCCTGGAATGAAGATAGGAAGCACGTAGTTATTCTGCAGCAGTATGCCGGTGGCGAATACCTGGAAGTAATAGAAAAACAGGATCATGAAGAATGACACTGAAAATCCCGCCACAGCCAGTGAGATTGATACCCTGTTGATGCCGTAAGTGGCGGATGGTCTGTGTACAGCCCTGTTCTGTGACACCTTCAGCGGTATGACTATGACAACGGCCGCAACGCCCAGAACAGCCGATATGAGGAAGAGATAATAGAAACCGATTGCGTATCCAAGTTCCGGACCCAGTAGAAGGCCAATAAGAAAAGCAATTCCAACCGGAATGCCAACCAGGGCCATGGCAGCATTCCTCTTCTGCTCCGGAACGTTCTCCTGGACCATTGCTGTGGCCACTGATCCAATGGCACCCGCACCGGCAATGAATCTACCAAGGATGAGCATGAGTATTGAGTGATCAGCGAAGGTGAGAAGGTTGCCTGCAATGAAGGGTAGAAGACCTATTATTATGGTGGCTTTTCTGCCTATCCTGTCCGAAAGGATACCGAAGAAACTCTGGAAAATTGCTGAGGCAAGCCCATATGCTCCAAATGCAAGGGCAATGAGGATTACAGAACTGGTAAGGCTGGCAGAGTATACTTCAAGCACTGGCAGTATGAGGAAGATGCCAAGCATGCGAACCACCTCCATGAAACCAACAGCGCCTATGAGCTGTCTGTCCTTTCGGTTCAAGCCTGCCATCATGCCATCCATGATTGCAGAATCATATTAAATCTGAATGATTCATTATGCGGCGGTCTTTGGCCTGAATGAGAAGAGCTGAACAATGATTATGGCCATGATTATCATCACGCCGCCCACATACTGGAAACCTGTCAGGAATATTCCCAGGAGTATGGCTGATGACAGTGCTGCCGTGATGGGTTCCATCGTTCCGGCAAGGGAGGCCTGGGTGGCAGTAATCTCCTGCATGCTCCTTATATAGAGGCCAAATGCCACAAGTGTGCCAAACACTGCCACCAGGAGCACCAGTGCCACGATCATCGGTAATTCGCTCACATGGATATCTGAGAAATATGCATAGCTGCTGTTCATGCTGAAGATTATGGAGAAAGCTCCCCCAATTATGAATGCCCATGTGATCACCGGAAGCGTCCCGTTCTGCCTGATAAGCGGTCCGGACATTATTGTGTACAAAGCTGCCGTCAGGGCCGACAGAAGTCCAAAGACTATGGCAAGCGGGCTGAGGATTATGGCAGCGGAATGGCTTGGGAAGCTTGTTGTGAGCTCAAATGTTCCGCCAAGTGCAAGGGCCACTGATACAAGTATTCCCGCTGTAAGGCTTACCTTCCTCCGTGCGACCTCATATATCATCACAATGGGAAAGAACAGATACTGCAGAAGGGTGGCAGTTGGCGCATTGGAGTAGCTTATGGTGGCGAGGTATGTTATCTGGACACCGAAAAGTCCAGCCAGCGCAAAGACCAGGAAATCACGCAGTGATTTTCTAGGGAATTTTGGGCGCAATACAGCAAGGGCTATTATTCCAGCAAGTATCATCCTCAGTGATACAAGGGTCGAAAAAGGCATGCCGTAATCCCTGAAGAGGATGGATGACAACGTTCCCGAAAGGCCCCAGAGAGACGCACCGATGATTGCAAGAACTATTCCCCCTGCCTGAATTCTTCGCCTGTTCCCTCCAGGATCTGCCTCCATCCCGTATGTAAACCTGCAGTTACTATTAATTTTCCATGCTCCATGCTTAGTTCCTCTCAATTACCCACTGGGTGAATTTTATTATCTCAGTGCAATATGGTTCCAGGCAGATGAGGATTTACGATACAATGGCCCGGGCCAGGGTTGCTCTTGATCTTCCATCGAACAGGGTCATAAGGGTGTTTGTCTGCGGCCCAACGGTGCAGGACAATTTCCACATAGGCCATGCCAGGACATACATATTCTTCGATGCCCTTGTGAAATACCTGAGAACCTCTGGATACAGGGTATTCTATCTGCAGAACATAACGGATATTGACGACAAGATTATAGATCGCGCAAATGCCGAGGGCGTCACATACGACGTTATTTCAAGGCGTTATACCCAGGAATTCCACAACATAATGTCCCTGCTCAGGATTGACAGCGTCAACTTCTTCGCACACGCAACGGATCACATTGCCGAAATCTTGGACCAGATATCCATATTGATTCAGAAGGGAATGGCCTACGAAACCGAGGATGGCGTGTACTTCGATATCTCAAAGTTCCCGGACTACGGAAAGCTGTGGGGGCAGGATCCAGGTACCCTGCTGTCTTCTTCCGATACATCCGTCACCAAGAGAAACCCACGGGACTTTGCAATATGGAAGAAGATGAAGCCTGGAGAGCCCTACTGGGATTCTCCCTGGGGTAAAGGCAGGCCTGGGTGGCACATTGAGGACACTGCCATAACCGACAGATACTTTGGGCCAGTATACGATATCCACGGCGGCGGGATGGACCTCATATTTCCGCACCACGACGCTGAGATAGCCATTGAACGCTCAATAAGCGGAAAAGACCGCCTTGTGGATTACTGGATACATACCGGCATGATAAACGTCAACGATGAGAAGATGAGCAAATCTTTGAAAAATTTCGTCACAATAAGGGAGGTTCTCAGGTCTTACAGGGCGGAAGACCTTCGCTTTGCCCTTCTGAACGCTAACTTCAGCAGTTCCCTGAACTATTCAGAATCCCTGCTCCAGGAGGCCAGAAGGAATGTAAGCCAGATCTCGATCCTTTACAACAAGGTACTTCTGAAACTTGGAGACAGGGCACAGTACAGGACGGATTATGACCTCATTGCATCCCTGAACTCAATCATACAGGATAACATGGATTTCCGCGGTCTGTTCCGAGACGTCATAAAACTTGTGGGTTCCTGGAACGCAGACCTGGAAAATCTTGGAAGCGACGAGCTTAATCAGGCATACAGTGTCCTGAAATGGGTGGATTCATTCGCAGGAATCATCAGGAGGGGCTCGTCTGATGCAACAGTTTCCGGAACTGTGGAGCTCCTCCTCAACATAAGGAAGCAGCTGAGAGCGATAAAGCAGTATCAGCTGGCTGATTCCATAAGGAGCCGATTGCTTGAGATGGGAGTATACATTGAGGATAACGGCAGCGACACTGCGTGGTGGGTGAATTCCGCGGACAGAGGCGATGATAGATGAAACGTGCGTATATTGTGGTGGATCTTGTGAATGATTTTGTCACCGGGAAATTCGGATCGCAGAGGGCAGTGGAGGTGGCAGAGAGGGCAGGGCACTTCCTTTCCAACCTTCCCGCTGGGTCAGAGATCATATTCACACTTGATACCCATATCAAGGATGACCCTGAATTTGCGGTTTGGGGAGAGCATTGCCTTGCCGGTACACCCGGTTCCCGCCTCTATCCTGCACTTGATTCCATCAGCGGGTACAGGATCACAAAGCGCCATTACGATGCCTTCTTCCAGACAGACCTTGATGGATACCTAAGGGCAAGGCATGTCACGGACCTTG
>JAMCUV010000085.1 GCA_023379345.1 Thermoplasmatota archaeon | reverse complement strand
TATTCATCACCCCAGAATCGCTCACCATCACAAAGGCATTTGACGGTTCAACCCTGCCCTGGATAGAAACCTTGCCCGGATCATTGGAAATATTCCAGAGTCCCTCCACAAAGGATGGTCCAGTTGATAGGTAAGCAGTGTGATTGGAATAGTACATCCCTATTCCTGAGGAGGTTTCTCCGGTCTCGGAACCTGCGTTGTATGCGGATCCCACCGGGATGGTTTTTCCGTTGCCGTCCCTGTAATCCAGGGACATGCTTCCGCTTATGTTGTAGAAGTCTGCGGTTGATCCACCGCCAGGACCGCCAATTATGAACTCCGCATCCATGGGTATGAACCCCGTGCCTGTGAGCTGGCTTCCACTTACCTGGAATTCTGCTGGAGGAATTGTTCCGGAACCTGGAGAGGAGGAATTGAACTGTACCTGGTCATAACTCCCGCTTCTATTGATTGATGTCCCGTTCTCCAGAGTACCGGAAATTGAGTAGTTGAAGAAGACAGTATTCCTGTTCCCAATGGTGGTGGTGTTGAGGTAAAGGCTCAGGGTGAAGGGCGGCATGATATGCAGGATGGGGCCGACATCGTAATAGAAAACACCTGGCACCACTGTGCCATTGTAGGAGTGGAACTCATTGCCATTTATCACAGCAGATGGAGTGGTGAAGTTCCATATGTTATCAACAAAGGTCAGCTGGCCTGTCATTGATGAATAATCAACAACATTCTGGGTCCAGTACTGATATCCTGTGCTTCCGAAAAGCGTGACGTTGCTCAGCACAGAGTTCAACTGGATGGAGAAGCTGTGTGGTGCATCAGAACCCATATAGAACTCCTGCACGGAAGAGAGATTTATTGTTCCCTGGAAGCTCGAGGTGCTGTATGTATATGGAATAATATCTCCGGACTGGTTCATCAGGCCATAGCTGGAAAGGCCCATTGGGGCTGGGGCAGATGTATATGAAGGCAGCAAATGGCCATCCTGGATTTCAGGACCCACAGCAAAGTTGGGAAGATAACGTGCGTAAGATGGGACGGATGAATTGTCAAGTCTTGAAGTTATGACGTTCCTGAGAGATGACCACCCGCCGGAGGCATTGAGTTGCGGCGCCTGAAGAGCCGTGGAGCTGTATACAGGGGAAAGGTTGGTGGAGCTGGCGGATACATTTCCAATACTGTTTCCGGCCATTGCAGCAACTGGCGGAACATGAACTTGATGCTGCATCGCAGCACCTCCAGAGGCCAGCATTGCTAAAACGGCTATCATGGCAAACAGCGTCCCTGTCTTTATAGGCAAATGCATATATGTACCGAGCACAATCAACTTATTAAATGATTATTGGTACAATCGATCTTCTTGGACGCGCCATTGTGATACTGTCCATTTGAATCAGGGGATATCATGGCAGGATCAAATAATGTCTGGCCGGCCGCATTCAGTGTTTTCCGCAAACAGGACAGAGGGGATTCCTGGCAATTTTAACGGATTGGAACTCTGTATTCCAGGGATCAAGGAAGAAAAGATCGCCAGTTACTTCCTTTCCCATGATGATCTTCAGGGCCATGGTCCATCCCAGGGATGCGGCCATTATGGGGGCAGAAGCAAGCACGCCCATGGCCTCACAAGATGCGCCGTCACCCTGGCTGTCCGGTATGAAACAGTGAAGGCATGAGGTTACATCGGGAACTATGGCCTTCACCTGTGACATTGTCCCAACTGAAGCCACAAATACCCATGGTATCTTGAGATCGTAACACACCCTGTCTATTATGCGCCTGGTGTCGAGGTTGTCAGTTCCGTCTATGACAACACTGCTTTTCCCGATTATTTCCTTCGCATTCTCAGCATTCAGGTTTTCAGGCACTGCGCGGATTGTCACATCAGAGTTGAATGCAGACAGGGCCTTCGCCGCAGTCTCAGCCTTGTTTTTTCCTGTGTCATTCTGCGTGTAGAGTATCTGGCGGTGAAGATTGGTGACATCCACCGTGTCACCGTCCACGAGCTTTATGGATCCCACTCCTGCCCTTACCATAAGATCGGCGGCAGGGGATCCAGTTGCGCCAAGGCCTATGACTGTCACGGACGCAGACCTGAGACTGGCAAAACCGTCCGGGCCTATCTCCCTCAGCGAGATTTCACGGGAGTACTTCAAGCCAAAATTAAGCATCATACATGGTAATACCTGCAAGATCATTTATATTTCCTGAAAATACATAGCACATGAAGGCAGCATTTCTTGAGGCACTTAAGCAGCCACTTGTGATTCACGACTATGAGGCCCCTGATCCAGTGGGGAACGAGGTTCTTCTTGAGCAGGAAATAACAGGCATATGTTACCGGGATGTTCTGACCAGGGATGGATTCATGCCACGAGTCAAGCTTCCAATTATTCCGGGACATGAAATCTCCGGGCGCATAGTCAAGGCTGGTCCTGATGTGAAAGACTTCAAGGTTGGCGACAGGGTTGCAAGCCTCATTTACACCCCATGCGGGAAATGTGAGTTCTGCCTGAGGGGAGACGAGAATCTCTGCCCCTACAAGA
>JAMCUV010000084.1 GCA_023379345.1 Thermoplasmatota archaeon | reverse complement strand
CATGCATTCGTCAATTGTTGAACGTTGTGCCAGATGATCTTATACTTGTGGTTCAAAATGCCACAGCTCTCTGATTCCATGCGACACGTGGTATATGTTTCGATCCTCTCGAAGTGGTAATGCGGAGAGAATATGTTACCCCCACTCTTTTATTTCCGGCAGCTTCTATACCCAGCAAAATAACCGTCCACCAATCAACAACATATCAGAAAGATTAATTTTTAAAGGATTCCTGAAGTGGTAATGCGGAGGGCCGGATTCGAACCGGCGAATCCCTACGAAAACAGATCTTGAGTCTGTCGCCTTTAACCTGGCTCGGCAACCTCCGCAATGCCATGGGTAAAGACTAAGGCAATAAGATTATTTCGCGTGTTCATATTGCGGGCAAGATGAAGATTGATTTGACCATATGCTCTCGATCACTTGACTGTAAGTCCCTGAAAATGGTGCTAGAACCGGACAATGACAGTAGAATATGCATAGATTGCACCGCTGATTGCGCAAAGATCGAAATAAATAATGTAAAAGAGACTTCAATGTACAGTATAGTGGATGACCTGCTCAGATCATATGAGGTGTATGAAAAAATAAAAGGGTGAGGAAAGCTTACTGCTCAACATCAAGAGCAAGCTTTTCTGTCAGCTCTTTGTACCTGTTCCTTATGGTCACTTCAGTGACTCCGGCGACCTCCGCGACAGCCCTCTGTGTGCGTCTTTCCTGTGTAAGGAGAGATGCAATATATATTGCGGCAGCCGCAACTCCAGTTGGACCCTTTCCGGATGTCAGGTCATTGTCCTCGGCCATTTTCAGTATCTCAGTGGCTTTCTTCCTGGCTTCCATTGAAAGCTTGAGCTTGCTGCAGAACCTGTTCACATAATCATCTGGCTTTGATGGCATTATGTTCAGTTTCAGGTACCTGCTCATGATCCGGTACGTTCTCCCTATCTCTTTCTTCTTTACTCTTGTAACTGAGGCAATTTCATCGAGAGTCCTGGGCACATTTGTGATCCTGCATGCAGCGTAGATAGATCCTGCCACAACACCTTCAATGCTCCGGCCCCTTATCATGTTCTGCTTGACAGCTTTCCTGTAGATGACTGCCGCTGTTTCTCTGACATCATTGGGTATGCTCAGGTTTGATGCCATTCTCTCCAGTTCCTGCAGTGCCTGTGAAAGATTCCTCTCTGCGGCGTTTGAAACCTTGATCCTCTTCTGCCATTTCCTCAGCCTGTAGAGCTGGGCTCTGTTCCTTGTTGGTATGGACTTTCCATAGGAATCCTTGTTCTTCCATGAAATATCCGTGGAGAGACCCTTGTCGTGAATTGTAAAGGTCATGGGAGACCCGGTCCTGGCTCTGGAATCATTCTGCTCTGAATCGAACGCCCTCCATTCGGGTCCCTGGTCTATGAAGCTTTCATCAATGACAAGGCCACAGTTATTGCATATGAGTTCACCCCTTTCATAATCTCTTACCAACTGGGTGGACCCGCATTCTGGGCACTTTTCTATCTCCTCTATTCTTTTCTTTTTTTCAGGTGCATTTTCCATCTTAATTCCTCCTTTTAACATACAACCCTGAACTTTTCCTGTTCAGGATAGGTTTCATTCATACTAAGCAGTGCATAGGGCGCCTTCACAGGCCCGAATACTCTCGTAACACGTCCCACCACCTTTCCGTTCTCATTCACTACCTTTGCCCTTATCTTAAGGCAATCAGAGATCCGTACCACCATCTGCTTGTTCAGCCTGTGAACAATTTCCACTCCGACTTCCATGTAAACATGATAATGATAACAAAGTATATAAATGTAACGTAAAGTTATTAAAAAGAGTTTTGATCATATTAAAGCATTGATATTCTATCCGTGGCAATCTGGCTCCTGAGGATAATATATATCTTGATGTTATTTGCAAATTTGTCGTATGATGCATAACATACTATTTAAAGTCTGATCAAAATTTGTCAGTGAAATATTAATATAGTAAAAATAGAAAAGATTTAATATCCGCTCCTATGTCGTATTTAATAATTATCTGCGGGTGTTATGATGGGTTCAAACATAGATCAGGAAGTAACCAAAAAATGCCAGGAATGCGGTTCCGAGCATCTTATTAGGGACTACGAGCGGGGAGAGCTTATTTGCAGCGATTGTGGAATGGTCATTGAGGACTCTTTTATTGATCAAGGACCGGAATGGCGAGCATTTGATTCTGAACAGGATGACAGAAGGGCAAGAACTGGATCGCCCATGACTTTTTTGAGCCACGACAAAGGGCTGGCAACTGAGATATCATGGTCCAACAAGGACTATTATGGTAAGCGGATTCCACATAAAAATCGCGCACAGATATACAGAGTAAGAAAGTGGCACCAGAGGATAAGAGTAAGCAACGCTGCCGAAAGGAACCTGTCTCTGGCACTTCAGATGCTAAATGACAATGGTGCCAAACTGGGGATTCCAAAAGACATCAAGGAAACCGCGGCTCTCATATACAGAAGGGCTGTGGAAAAGAACCTGATCAGGGGAAGAAGCATAGAAAGCATCGTATGCGCATCCATTTATGCAGCGTGCAGAATGGTTAACCTTCCAAGAACCCTTGATGAGATATCAAAGGCATCAGAGGTAAACAAGAAGAAAATAGGGAAAGCTTATCGGCATCTGGCCAAGGAGCTAAGCCTGAATCTTAAGCCCACAACGCCTTACTCATACGTTGCACAGTTCTGCAGCAAACTGGACCTGGACAAGCAGGCAATCATAGTGAGCGAGGACATAGTAAGGAGATCAATCGAACTTGGAATTTCCTCCGGGAAAGGACCAACCGGTGTGGCAGCAGCCTCCATATACATAGCATCCGTCATGGTGGGCAAACCAAGAACCCAGAAGGAAATTGCACGTGTTTCCGGTGTTACCGAGGTAACAATCAGGAACAGGTACAAGGAGATCAGCAAATCCCTGGGAATACCTGGAATGGAATAATCTCGGATGAAGATATTCGTTGTGGATAACGGTGGGCAGTGGACCCACCGTGAATACCGCGTTCTCAGAGATCTGGGTGTGGAAAGCAGGATCGTTCCCAACACTGTAAATTCACACGAACTTGATGAAATTGATGGATTGGTTCTTTCCGGCGGAGCGCCCAGCATAGTCTCTGAGCTGGACAAACTTGGAAATGTGGGGAAATTCATCGATGATCATTCATACCCAATCCTTGGCATCTGTGTAGGAGCCCAGTTCATCGCTCTGCATTTCGGAGGTGAAGTGGGGCCAGGAGTGCATCCAGAATTCGGCAGGACTGAGGTTGTATTCAGCAGGGCTGACCGCATTTTTGCTGGAATCCCGGAACGGATAACCGCCTGGGAAAATCATAATGATGAGGTCAAGAGCCTTACCAGGGATTTCGAAGTCCTGGCATCGTCAAAGACATGCAGCATCCAGGCATTTGAGCATAAAAACAGGCCCATATACGGTGTTCAATTCCATCCCGAAGTGGATAATACACAGTTTGGAAAGGAACTCATGAAAAATTTTGCTGAGTCCTGCAAAAAGTGAATCCGGCGAAAATTTATATCCATTTTATCTTTAGTCGACTGAATGCTAACAGAGGTTACAGAACTTCGTGACATGCCTGTATACACCGATAGAGGTGTTCTGGTCGGTACGGTCACGGATATAATTTTGGACATTGAAACCCAGGAAATTTATGGTCTGTATATAGATCATCCAAATTCTGAGCTTGTGGAAATGAGTTCCGCCATAAGCATACCATTCAGGTGGATCAAGGCCATAGGCCAGATCGTTCTGCTTAGAAAATTCCCTGCATTCCTGAAGATACCTCAGGAATGATTTTTTAGTATTATGGATGGGTGAAGAATCCTGTCTGCTCAGATGCAATGTTCACGTATCCGTACCTTTCCAGCTGAGCCACTCCCCTGTATTTTTCGGCAAGTGGCTCTATGAGCCCCCTGTCCTGAGTCCCATCTGGCTTATGTACGGTGAAGGCTCTGGCGTTTTCTGGAACCCACTGGATTATCCTTGCCTTTCTGTCTTTCATGGCAGTCCCTGCAAATTCGGCGGAAGAACCGGACTTCTTCACGTTGCACAGGTCCTTCAGTCTTAACTCCGTGCCGTCCGGCAGCGAATTCCAATCAGCGGCAGGCACGAACAGTGAGGGATCATCCCCCAGGGAATACATGCGGTACCCCATATCCGGGTAGGATGGATGGTACGGCGCTTTGCCGGAAAGCTGCATGCCACCATTAATTTTGATCCGGACAGGGTTCGGGACATAGAAGTAGCGCGGTGTCCTTGAATCAATTAGATCCTTGTTTATGGAATTGAATATTTCCACGGAGAATTCTGAATCAATCTCCCTCATCCCCGACTGGATCCAGTATTTCCTGAATGTTTCAGGTGTAAATCCCCTCTTCTTGAAGGCAAGGAGTGTTCCCAGCCTGATGTCGTCCCAACCCGAATATTTACCCTCTGCAAGACCCTTTTTTATAATGGAGGTCTTGAGAATCACCCCTGGAAAGTCCACAAGGCCGTAATGGTAGTATTCAGGGAGTTTCCAGTTGTTATAGCTGAATATGTATTTCTGTTTCTCTGTATTATTGATATGATCCTTGCCACGTATAACGTGGGTCAACCCAAGAAGATGGTCATCCACGGCCACGCTGAAGTTCATCATGGGGTAGGCGTGGTATTCCCTTCCATGCCTGGGGTGAACAGCATCGCTGATCCTGAAGGCAATCCAGTCCCTGACAGAGGGATTGGGGTGGCTCAGATCCGTCTTTATAATAAGGACAGCTTCTCCCTGGGAAAAGGTTCCGTCAACCATCTTCTGGAATCCTTCAAGGTTCTCGTCCGGAGTTGTTTCCCTGTGGGGACACGCAATGGAAGCAGAAAGCTTGCGCTTGAAGTCCTCCGGAACGCATGAGCAAACATAGGCATGGCCCGCAGCAATGAGGGATCGTGCCTGTTCATAATACAATTCCATCCGATCCGACTGGATTGCGATCTGGTGCACGGTGACCCCAAGCCATTCAAGGTCCCTTGGAATCTGTTCATAAGCTATTGGATCTATGTTGGCAGGGTTTGTGTCCTCAATTCTCAGTATGAGTTTCCCCCCATATCTCTTGACGTACTCGTCATTGAGAATGGCCATCCTGGAGTGGCCGATATGCAGTGGTCCTGATGGGGAAGGAGCCATTCTCATGACAACAGGCCCGTTCACATTCCTCAGTTCCGGGAGGCTGTGAACCTGTACTTTCTTCTCCCTGACTTCAAACTCCGGAAATTCCCTGTGCACTATTGCCGCTATCTCTTCCGGAGACATGCCGTTGATTTTCTCCAGTTCCGCATTGACAAGCCTTGCCAGTTCTCCGGCATTTTTTCGGTATTCCGGGAATTCCCCAAGGATCTTGCTTATGACTGAGCCGGCGTTGGCCTTCCCTTCATGCTGAAAGGCATTCCTTATTGCCTGTTTTCTGATTTCCTCTTCCAGATTCAGGAGAATCACCTATTTTACGTATTTTTCCATCTCTTCCCTCAGCCTGCCCATTCCAGTTCCGGTTGATGCAGATATGGCTATTTCCTCCACCCTGGCATCAGTGAGATCGCACTTCGCCTGGACTCGTATTATTGGCGAAAGCAGCGATTTACGGATTTCCTGATAAAGCTTCTCCTGCTGTTCAAGGGAGTAGCTGGAATGTCCGGTAGGATCAAGGAGGAACAGTACTGTGCCGCGGATGTCCTTCAGGGAGAGGATGGATTTCAGTTCCATCTCATTCCTCTTGGCCATTGGGCGGTCAAGAATTCCGGGAGTATCAATGATCTGGACTTTTTTTCCGCCTATGGTGGTATAGCCTATGAATATGCTCTGTGTGGTGAATGGGTACGGTGCAACCTTCGGACTTGTTCCTGTGAGCGCGGAAAGCAGGGAGCTCTTTCCAACGTTTGGCATCCCTGCAACCAGGAAGGTGGGTAGGTCAGGATTTATGTCAGGAATCTGTCTTATCCAGTCCCTGCAGCTTCCCAGGAAAGACAGGTCCTTGTCTATGCTCAGCATTATGGATGAGAACCTTCCATAATATTCTCTCATCATGCGGTTAAGATCCTCAACCTTCTTTCCGGATCGCAGCCTCCTGATGACGTCTGTGCTGAGATCTGTGATCCTCTCAGATGCCCACTGTACCTTGCTGAGGCTCACCTTGTAGTGATCAATGTCAAACATCAGGTCAATCATGTCCCGGTAGAAAGGATGAATCAGCTCAATTGTTGGGAATTTCTTCACCAGCTTTGTCAGGTGTGAGCACGTAGTGCTTTCTATGGTGGACACACGGTCCATTATCTCCTTGCGTATCTTGTCCTCTATTTTGGGATGGTATGGCTCTGTTATCTTGGAAGCCCGCAGGAAAGACTTGTCTATTATCTCCTGGCTTCTCAGGACCGTCGGTATTCTTGTAAACATATGAAAATCTTCAGGATTTTTTCTCCTTAATAGCATCCTGGAACTTCTTCATCTGGTCATCGTTTATTTCAAAGAGGTTGTGTGCATATCTGGCATGGATTCTGATCTTTGGAATGATTTCTTCGTGGGAATTGCCCTCCACTTCATAACTGCACTGATAACCTGCATCGGCGCATTTGAATATATATCGTGTCATTTTCGCCTTATTCTCACCAACCTTAAATATTTACTGAGGCTTCTAAAGACATGAATGGAGACGATCATCCGGTATCGGATATTGAAAGGAAACTCATGTCGGAATTTAGGTATCTCACCCTGAGGAATGAGAATCTCGTTGAGGACATCGAGATGCTGCGGGCAGAACTGTTATCTCTTCAGGTTCGGGTAACAGAGATTCGGGAAGACATTGCTGTAGAAGATCGCCTTGAGCGGAGGCTGCGCCAGCTTGTTTCTGAGTGATGAACAGGACTTACGCAGACTCTGCAGGGAAATCAACCTGACGGATTCAGAGACTGAGGAGGTACTGAATAATTCTGGAAATTACACTGGGATTCTTGAAAAAATAAGAATGACCCTGCAAGTACAGAGAAAGCTCCTGGTGGAAAAAACTGAACTTGAAACAAAAATCGCCAGCATGAACTACAGCAATTATGAGCTTTACATGGCAGCGCATACAAACGCAATAGCCATCAGCGGCATTCTTGGGGAAGCAAGGATAAAGGGCATAATGATACCCGGAAGTGAAATGAGGGAAATCAAGAGGATACTGGACGACTACCTGATGATAAGGAGAGATTAGAACAGATCCGCCAACATCCCTGATACCATTTATTAGCTGGAATTCAATATACCATAATCATGCTGAAGGAAGATCACAGAAACATAACCTGCGGGGGTGATCCTTTCAACTACCTCAAGAGTGTCATGAAAGGACTCTCCATCCAGCTCGATCCGGGGCAGGATGCTGAGATAATGCTTTCCCGGGACAAATTCGGATATGACCGCAATACATACGATGGGCTTGCAAGGACAACAAAGCTGAGGATCGTAAGCATAGTGGAGGAAGATCAGGACATCAGGGTCGTTGTACGTAAGGAAAATTGATCATCTGCGCATGGTTGCAGTCAATAAATTCTTATATGCAATGGAATAGGGATAATTTGACATTGTACCGTCAAAGGAATGTATGTTATGGAAAATTATGATTCTTCTCAGATACAGATTCTTGAGGGACTTAAGGCAGTCAGAAAAGTCCCTGGGATGTATATCGGGTCAACCGATGAAAGAGGGCTACACCATCTAGTTTACGAAGTTGTGGATAACGGAGTGGATGAAGCAATAGCTGGTTTTGCAAAGTCCATATATGTCTCCATAAATACTGACAACTCAATAATGGTGGAGGATGACGGACGTGGCATCCCTGTTGACATTCATCCCAAATACGGCAGGCCAGGCCTCGAGATAGTCCTCACCGAGCTCCACAGTGGAGCCAAGTTTGACAAGAAAGTATACAAGATAACCGGTGGACTACACGGCGTGGGGGTCCACGTGGTCAACGCCCTCTCATCTAAGCTCGTGGCTGTTGTGAAGAGGGACGGCAAGATATACTGGGAAACTTTCATCCGTGGTGTCCCGGAAGGCAAACTCAAGTCCGTGGAACTATCGGAATTTCTCAGCAGTCCGCCGGAGGAACTTAAGGGTGTGACCCTGCACCTTAACAGGGAACATGGCACCATAATATTCTTCTATCCTGATCCGGAGATTTTCGAGACCACTGAATTCTCATACAGCACCATACTTGAGCGGGTAAGGGACCTGGCTTTCCTGAATCCAGCAATCACAATCACCCTTGACGACCTCAGGACTGGCAGCAAGGATGTACTGCACTTCGATGGGGGGCTTTCGGAATTTGTGAGATACCTTGGCGAGGGATACAATGCAGTGCACAGGGATCCAATATACAACAGGACAGAAGGAGAGAATTTCGTTGTGGAGTTTGCATTCCAGTATACTACCGGAGTATCTGAAACACTGGAAAGCTTTGTCAACAACATAAACACAGTTGAAGGCGGAACTCACGTTGCAGGTTTCAGGGCCGGGCTGTCCCGTGTGATACAGGACTATGCCAAGAACAAAAACATGATAAAGGGCGTGGAATCAATTACAGGCGACGACGTCAGGGAGGGCATTGTTGCAGTGCTGCATCTCAAGATTCCTGAACCGCAGTTCGAGGGCCAGACAAAATCAAAGCTGGGAAACAGTGAGGCGCGAGGCATAGTCCAGTCTGCAACCGAGGGCTATCTCAAGGAATACTTTGAATCCTATCCCAACATAGCAGACGTGATAATCAAGAGAACCCTTGCAGCGGCCGCTGCCAGGGAAGCATCAAGGAAAGCCCGGGAGCTTGTGCGCAGGAAGTCAGCCCTTGAGGGAGGCGGCCTGCCAGGGAAGCTTGCTGACTGTTCTTCCTCTGATCCGGAAAAGACGGAACTGTACATCGTTGAGGGTGATTCTGCAGGGGGATCGGCAAAACAGGCAAGAAACAGGGAATTCCAGGCAATCCTGCCGCTGCGTGGAAAGATACTCAACGTTGAGAAATCCAACGATGTCAAGACCCTGGGCAACCAGGTCATCAGGGATCTCATCACCGCCCTGGGAACCAACATAAAGGACGATCTTGACATAAACAAGCTCAGGTATGGTAAGATAATCATAATGACAGATGCCGATGTCGACGGAGCCCATATACGCACACTGCTTCTCACATTCTTCTACAGGTATGCCAGGGAGCTAGTCACAAACGGCAAGATCTTCTTTGCCCAGCCACCACTATACAGGGTGCAGAAGGGTGACAAGGTTGCATACGTGTACTCGGAGAATGACAAGGACAGGGTTTCCGAGAAAATGGGCCAGAATGCCGTCACACAGAGGTTCAAGGGACTGGGGGAGATGAATCCGGCGCAGCTCTGGGAAACAACAATGAAGCCTGAGACAAGAAAGCTGGTCGAGGTCACCATAGAGGACGCGGCTGCCGCAGACAGGCTTTTCTCCATCCTCATGGGCGACAAGGTGGAGCCAAGGAGAAAGTTCATTGAAGAGAATGCCAGATATGTTACAAATATAGATCTGTGAGGGATAAACTTGGAAAAAAGACCAATTGAGAATGAGATTAAAACATCATACCTTGAATACGCAATGAGCGTCATAGTCAGCAGGGCAATTCCTGAGGTGAGGGATGGGCTTAAGCCCGTTCAGAGAAGGATTCTTTACTCAATGAGCGAGTTGAACGTTAACCATGACAAACCATACAAGAAGTGCGCCAGAATCGTTGGCGAGACCATGGGTAAGTACCACCCACATGGAGATATGGCCATATATGAGGCCCTGGCCAGAATGGCCCAGGATTTCTCAATGCGGTACCTTCTGGTGGATGGGCAGGGGAATTTCGGCTCCATAGACGGTGATGCCCCTGCTGCAATGAGGTACACAGAAGCAAGGCTTACAGAGCTATCAGAGGAAATGGTCAGGGATATTGAGAAGAACACTGTTCCATTCAGGCTGAACTTCGATGGGTCCCTGGAAGAGCCGGAATATTTTCCCACAAAGGTTCCGAACCTTCTCATCAACGGGTCTTCGGGCATAGCGGTGGGGATGGCAACCAACATGGTGCCGCATAATCTCACCGAAGTGTGCAACGCAATCACATATGCTCTTGACCACAGGGACTATGAAGTGAAGGAGCTTTTGAAATACATAAAGGGGCCAGATTTCCCAGGTGGCGGCATATCATTCTATTCCCAGGAGCTCATGGATGCTTACCTGACCGGCCGTGGAAAGGTGGTCAGCCAGGGCGAGGTCGACCTGTCTGAGCCCAAGCACATTGTCATCAAGAGCCTTCCATACGGGGTCAACAAGGCAGTCTTCATACAGAATGTTGCAGAACAGGTGAAGAATGAGATTCTGAAGGGAATTACGGACATAAGGGATGAAAGCGACAGAACAGGCATGCGCGTTGTAATAAAGGTCAGGGACGACGATATGCGAAACCTCATCCTCAACCAGCTTTATGAGCACACAGAACTTGAATCATCCATAGGAATCATCAACCTGGTCCTTGTGAACAACCAGCCAAGAACACTTAATCTCAAGGGATTGGTGGACAATTACATAATGCACAGGCTTGAGGTCATAGTCAAGAGGTCCAGCTTTGACCTGGGCAAGATGAGGGAAAGGGAGCACATCCTGCTGGCGCTCACAAAGGCTTTGGAAAGCATAGAGGACGTCATATCAATAATACGTGGTGCCAAGGACGTTCCCACGGCAAGGGCGGACCTGATGTCGAAACTTGAAATCGACGACGTTCAGGCCAACTCCATTCTTGAACTCAGGCTGCAGAGGCTTACAGCACTGGAAATCAGCAAGGTCGAGGAGGAACTGAAGGATGTCAGGGAAAAGATCCTTGCACTGGAGAAAATTCTGGCAAGCGAAGACCTGAGGCGCAGCATAATAAAGGAAGAACTCAAGGAGCTTTCCAAGAAATACGGGGACAAGAGAAGGACCAAGATATCATTCAGGGAGATCAAGGCCAGGACCATAGCCGACCTGGTCCCGGAAGAGGACGATGTTGTCATACTTAGTGAGGGCAGCCTCCTGAAGAGGGTATCACTTGAGGAGTACAGGGCACAGAGAAGAGGCGGGAAGGGCATAATAACCTCAACAAGGAAGGAGGATTCCGTAAAGACCATTCTCTCCTGCAGCTCACATGACAGCATATTCATGTTCACGAATACCGGAAGAGTCCTCAGGACCCTGGCTTATGAAATTGAGAAGAAATCCAGGAAATCCGTGGGGGTTACAGCCGCCTCATATGTTCCACTGCAGGAAGGAGAAGTGGTGGAGCAGATCATGAAGGCACCGGAATCAAGGGAATCTCATCTTGTGATCCTGACCAGGAACGGCTTCATAAAGAGGACCCCTGCAGAGGCAATACTGGATATGCGCTCCTCTGGCATCAGGATCATAGCGCTGGAGGACGATGACGAGGTTGTTTCAGTTGAGGCAATTTCCAAGGAAGGCAACATAGTGGCAATATCAAACTCTGGAAAGGCATCTGTATTCGTGACATCAGAGGTCAGGCCCACCGGCCGCACATCCAGGGGAGTCAGGGCCATGAGGCTGAAGAAAGGTGAATACATCATCACGGGATTCATTGCACAGGATGACGAGGAAGTCCTCACTGTTTCTGAGAACGGCATAGGGAAGCGCACGCCAATCACCGAGTTTTCCGTTCATCACAGGGGTTCCTCCGGAATTCTCGTGTTCAAGAAATCAGAAAGGACAGGTAACCTGGTCAAGGCAATCCCCGTGAAGCCCGACGACGAGATAATGATAATCACAAGAAATGAGAAGACAATCCGGCTGAAGGTGAGTGGAATAAAGAGCCAGGCAAGGGTAACTTCGGGAGTGAAACTCATAGACACATCGGACGATGATAAGGTCATTGAGGTTTCAAGGATAGAACCGGGCGAGGAAGCTGAGGAAGATGCAGAGAAATAGTGTTTCCGTATATATCCTGGGTATAGGAAGCGTGGGAAGGAATTTCCTCTCCATACTGGCAGATGAAGGCAGGCTGATCTCAGAAAGAACGGGGATGGACTTAGTCGTTGGAGGTGCATCTGACCGGACAGGCTCGGTCATCTTCGGCAAGCCTGTGGCTCCTGCTGATCTTCTGAAGGCAAAGCTTTCCGGCAATATCCTGTCTCTTGGAAGGGAGGCAACATCCATGGAGATGACTGAGAATGAAGGCGGAATTCTTGTGGACATGTCCTCGGCATCCAGGGATGGATCCAGGGAACTGCAGATGTATCTGTCTGCCATGAAAAACGGCATGGACATAGTGACGGCAAACAAGTCGCCCCTGGCAAACCACTGGAAGGAGATAATGGATAATGCTTCAACAGGCAGGAGAACAGTACTCTACGAAGCCACTGTGGCAGGCGGAGTGCCGTTGTTCAGTCTACTGGGCCGCTCCTGTGGTCCATCCACTGTGGGCGAATTCAAGGGGATTGTCAGCCTGACCGCCAATTTTGTATTGAAACAGATGCGGGAAGGGAAAACTTTCATGGATGCCGTTGCCGAGGCCCAGAAAAGGGGAATTGCCGAAACAAATTTCAGGGATGACACTGACGGCCTGGACGGAGCCAGGAAGACTGTCATTCTGGCCAATGCCCTGTTCGGGGAAAACATGACGCTGAAGGATATCAAAACATCCGGTGTTTCAGAGAGCACGGACGTGAACGGGATGGATAGGTACAGGCTCATCACGGAAATCACCAGATCCGGAAACGAAGTTCATGCATTCAGCGGCCTTCGTGACCTGGATGATGGCGATTATCTTCTTTCACTTGGTGAGATGTCCCTTGGATACGAGGTCAACACTTCAAGGAACGGCAGGCTCAGGATTCACAGCGTCAATGACGGTCCCGGGGAAACTGCTGCGGCCGTAATGAATGACGTGATGTTTCTGGCCAAGGAAAAATTTCAAGGAAAATGCTGAGATACCTCGTGGATTAAATGTTCAAAATAGATCGGCATGAAGTCCCAATAGCCATCAGGGCGTTGAAGACAGCCAATGTTTATGAGATTACAGGGAGGAAGAGAATCATTGTGGATACCGGAATGTCTGATGAATCCTACAATGAACTCCTGGCCCAGGGGCTGTCATTGGAGAACGTTGACTACATTTTTCTCACGCACATGCACATAGATCATATCGGATCTGCCCACAGGATGCAGCAGGAGTACGGTATACCTGTTGCAATGGGGGAAGAGGACATCAAGCGCGTAAATGCCATAAAGGAGAGCCCGGAGGATTTCAGGGATTCTCTGCTGGAGATAATGAGGATGAACGGCACTCCCAGTGCAATCACCGATCAGATGATTCAGCGGCACTTTGTTCTTGATCATCTTGATACATACCTCCGGATTGAATTCGACATACACCTGAAGGGCAACGAGGAGATAATTCCCGGAGTCAGGGCTCTTTTCAATCCAGGGCATTCTCCCGGATCATTTTCCCTGTACATAGCTGAATGCAGCTGCCTTTTTTCCGGGGACCACATCCTCCCTGGCATAACGCCAAACATCAGTTTTTACGACGACAGCACCGATATGCTGGGGTTCTATCTTGAGAGCCTCAAGCGCACAAGGACTCTGGGTGCGAAAATGGTGTATCCGGGGCACCGGTCTCCATTTGAGAACGCAAACAACAGGATAGATCAGCTCATTGCCCATCACAAGGAAAGGATGAGAGAGATCGCAGGAATTGCCGGCAAGTGGATGACGGCATACGAGGTGGCAGAATCAATGAAGTGGAGCAAAGAACGCAATCTCGTTAGCATGAACCTCATGGAGATGAATTTTGCAATTGGCGAGGCAATATCACATTTGATGCACATGGAAGCCGAGGGAATCCTGGAACGGAAAGAGGAAAACGGGCTGTATCTTTACAGGACAGCCTGAT
>JAMCUV010000083.1 GCA_023379345.1 Thermoplasmatota archaeon | reverse complement strand
TAAAAACTGAGGGCATAATCTATTGAACGTGTCATGCCGGCAACATCCTTCAGGACACACCCAAGAGACGATCTCTCGCTCTCACCCCTCATTGGCTCACCCTCGAAGTCTATTATAATGGGTCCACTTGCTGTCCTCAATATCTGCCCCAGATGAAGATCTCCGTGGAGCCTGATCTTTTCAACCTTATTCAGGGGAGAGAAATCGAAATTATCAACAAAGTTTTTTATGAGTTCATAGAAGTCAATGCTGTCGTACATTTTTCCATCGATTGATAAGGAAATAGATGTCCTGCGTATTGCTGATGCAAGGTCCATGTACCTGCGCCTGATCTGGGAAATGTCGTCGGAAGTGAAACGTTCATGGCCGAATCCTGGGTCGTTTATCCCAAATAGTCCCCTGTGCATTTCAGCAATTGTTTCTGCCAGTTCAGTTGCAGAAGCACTGATTTCTGCAACATGATCTTCAACCTCTGCCATTCTGCCATGAGCAAGATTGTCCACCAGATCCTTGCTCATTTCAAGAAAATAGTGCCAGTAATCGCCGCTGTTTGGAATGTTCTCCTGTATGGAAACCACGGAAAGCCGTGGTTCAGGTTCATGAACAAGCTGCGCAACCGGCCTGGGGATATTCCTGAAGTGCGTCTTTGTGTAGAGCTCAACCGGAACCGTGAAGTCTGGATTATCTGGAGATATGGGCCTGCGGAAGACCTTGCAGATATATCTGTCGCCAATCGTGAATGAAGAATTTGACTGTTCAACATGCATGGGAGACATGCCGGGATGTGTTTTCATGTATGACTGGAATTCTTCCGCGTAGGGACCCTGAATTTCTATCTTACCATTTGAACCTGTAACAGTGTCATCTGAAGCAAATCTATTCATGAGCGAGGATATTGTCCCATTTTCCACAGCATCTGAATATTGCACGGTACCTTCCTTGAGGATTGAATCGTAGGATGATGGAGTTATGAGAATTGTGGATCCGCCGGATGTGGTGCAGATATCCACAATGACCAGGGCGGATTCCCCTTCATTTATGGTATCAGGAACAGCATCCACAAGGTGGGCACCCACTATGGAATCAGACTTGAACGGAAACCATCTCTTTGTCTTGAGCTGTGCAAGCAGACCAATCAGTGCCGGCCTGTCCAGAACAGACGATAGATGAACTGCAGTATCATGTGCCATTGGGAGCCTCCATAATCATCCAGAAATATGAATGCCTTGGCATGGTGAAGAAGTATGGAAGTTCGCCAATGTCGGGAAACCTCACGGAACTTATTGTCTCCCTGAGGTGCCATCCGTTGAATTCTGAAAGATCAAGCCTTGTAAATCCAGGTTTCCTTCCCAGATTGAAGACGCACAGCATTCTCTGTTCCTGGTATTCCCTTATGTATGCCAGTATCTGCTTGTCCTCAGATTTCAGGAACCTGATTGATCCACGCCCCAGCACCTGCGAATTCTGCTTCCTCACAACAATCATGCGCCTGAACCAGTTCAGGAAGGATGTTGGAAGCCTTGACATGGAATCAACATTGAAGCTTTCATAATGATAATTTGGATTTGTTATGACTGGAGAAAAGAGCGCCTCGGAATCTGCCCTTGAAAAGCCGGCATTCCTGTCGTATGACCACTGCATGGGCGTCCGCACCCCGTTCCTGTCACCCAGGTAGACGTTGTCACCCATGTTGATCTCGTCTCCATAATAGAATATGGGAGACCCTGGCAGGCTCATGATGAGGGCATGCAGGAGCTCAAGAACATATCTGTCATTATCCACGAGAGGTGCAAGCCTTCGCCTGATGCCCAGGTTGAGCCTCATCTTTGGAAGCTTTGCATACTCCCTGAACATGAGGTCTCTCTCCTCATCCGTGACCATTTCCAGGGTGAGCTCATCGTGATTCCTCAGGAAAAGCCCCCAGTCGCATTTTTCAGGTATTGGCAGAGTCTGCTTGATTATGTTCACAATTGGAAAAGCATCCTCCTCTGCAAGTGCTATGAATACACGGGGCATGAGTGGGAAATTGAAGTTCATGTGGAATTCATCCTGGTTCCCGAAGTATGCCTTTGCGTCTGCAGGCCACTGATTTGCCTCAGCCAGCAGGATGCACCCGGGATATTCCCTGTCGATCATCTTCCTTATCTCCTTGAAATACTGGTGAGTCTCCGGAAGGTTTTCGCAGCTTGTGCCCTCCCTTTCGAAGAGGTATGGCACGGCATCGCACCTGAATCCATCCAGGCCTTTGTCAAGCCAGTATCTTATGACGTTCATCATTTCTTCCCTGACCTCGGGGTTGTCATAGTTGAGATCTGGCTGGTGGCTGTAGAACCTGTGCCAGTAGTACTGCTTGGAAACTGGATCCCATGCCCAGTTGGATGTTTCAGAGTCAATGAAGATGATGCGGACATCCTTGTATTTATCAGGATCATCAGACCAGACGAACCAGTCCCTCTTCGGATTATCCCTGCTTGATCTGGCCTCCTTGAACCACTCATTCTGGTCCGACACATGGTTGAGCACAAGATCAGCAATGACCCTGATGCCCCGGGCATGGGCCTCGGAAACGAAGCGCTCAAAATCCTCCACGGTCCCATAGTCGGGCAGGATGGAGTAGTAGTCGCTGATGTCATACCCGTCATCCTTCAGGGGAGATTTATAGAATGGCAGGAGCCATATGCAGTCCATGCCTATGCTCTTGATGTAGTCCAGCTTCATGGTCAGCCCGTTGAAATCCCCGATTCCATCATCGTTGGAATCAAAGAAGCTCCTCACCGGAACCTCATAGAAAGAGGCGTCCCTGAACCAGAGTTCGTCACCGCCGCTGAGCATTCTACTCCCTCACCAGTATGTGGGCGGGCCTGTATTCCGGAACCAGCCTGACGTAGTTGTACTCATTGTGCCAGCAGTATTTCTCACCGGTTATCATGTCCTGTACATCATATCCGGCACAGTCCGAGGACTTTACCCAATCGGGCGGGACCTGCACCATGGCATCGCATACCTCATAGGGATTTATGTTCACAACCACCATGACAGATGAGGCTCCAGGATAATGCCGGTAATATGCAAGTATGCTTGGGTTGCTGGAGTTCAGGAACTTCACATTTCCATGCAGGTGGAAATTGACCAGATTCTTTCTTATGGTATTCAAGAGGGTTATGAAATCCCTGATGTTGCCGTCAGCAAACCAGTCCCTCTGCTTTATCTCATATTTCTCCGCATCCAGGTATTCTTCCTTTCCCGGAATACCAGCATTTTCGCAGAGCTCGTACCCGCTGTAAATGCCCCACAGTGGAGAAAGTGTCGCGGCAAGTACTGCCCGCATCATGAACGCCGGTCTTCCTGCCCTCTGCAGCACAAATGGCAGAATGTCAGGAGTGTTTGTGAACAGCATGGGCCAGAAAAATGAAGAAACTTCAGGATTGTTTATCTCATTGAAATATTCCCTTAACTCCCAGTCAAAATTTCTCCATGTGAAATACGTGTAGGACTGCTGGAAGCCTAATCTTGAAAGCTTGTACATCACGGACGGCTTTGTGAAGGCTTCTGCCAGGAACACCGCATCCGGGGTCTTCTCCCTGATGCTTGTTATCAACCATTTCCAGAATGGAAGGGGTTTTGTATGGGGGTTGTCAACCCTGAATATCCTTATGCCCTGTGAAATCCAGTACTGGAAGATGCTCAGCATTTCCTTCCACAGGTTCTCGCGGTCACTTGTGTCGAAATTCAGCGGATAGATGTCGAAATACTTCTTGGGTGGATTCTCTGCATATCTTATGCTCCCATCCGGGCGATGGTAAAACCATTCGGGATGCTCCTTCACATATGGATGATCGGGAGAACACTGCAGTGCGATATCCATGGCGATCTTCAGTCCATGCTTCCCGGCCTCTGAGACCATGTCCCTGAAATCAGATATGGTTCCAAGATCGGGGTTGATGGATTTGTGGCCACCCTGGCTGTTTCCTATGGCCCATGGGCTTCCGGGATCATCATCTCCTGCCGGAATGATGCCATTCTTTCCCCGGCGGCTTGTATAACCGATTGGGTGCACCGGCGTAAGGTAAATCACATCAAATCCCATTGCTGCAATATCAGGCATCCTCCTGATGACATCCCTGAATGTGCCGTGTTTTCCAGGTATATCTGACTGTGATCGGGGAAAAAGCTCATACCACGATGAGAAGTATGCCGATTCCGGAAACGCCTCCAGTTTCATTGTATCAGATCTGGCCACACCACTTCTTGGCCAGTACTTTTCAAGGACGGCGTAATTGTCATTTATGAGCGAGACTGCTCTGTCAGCTGATGACCCTGCAGATGAGACGATCTTCTCGAAAGTTTTCCGGTCCCTACCCTTAGCTCTGGTAATTCCGGCCCTGATATTTTCAATGCCTGCTGCTATGTCAGCGGAAACGTCCTCACCGGAGATCTTCCAGGCTGTTGTATCACGCAACCACGTGCGCAGATCATCATACCATGCGGTGATCCTGAATTTGTAAATTCCGGGCTTCGTAACGGGAAACCATCCCGTGAAGGTATCATCCGGACCGGGTGCAAGGGTCTCACTCTTCCACGTTCTGGAACTTGGTGCAAGATAGTCCAACTGCGATCCTATGATCCTGGTGCCATGGGAGTAAGCCCTGCATGAAACACGCTGCACCAGTCCTGCCTGTCCCTTTGCTGGAGTTAGTCCACTGTCAACAGCCGGCAGAATATCCTCAATGATTATTTCCTGTTCATCTGTCTTCATTCATATCACCTGATCCATTCTTGAGTATTATACAGCCCAGAGGTGGCAGTGTCATTTCAACTGAGTTCTCCAGCCCATGCATTGGTATGTTCTGGGATTCTGTCAAGCCAAAATTGCCAACGCCGGAACCTCCATACACTGAGGCATCTGAATTGAGAATCTCCATGTATTTACCGCTTTTTGGTACTCCAATCCTGTAGTTGTACCTTACAACAGGCGTGAAATTGAAAATGAATAAGATATTTTCCGATTCGCCAGCGGATTGCCTCATGAAGGATATCACCGTATTTTCACTGTCCTTGAAATCGATCCACCTGAAACGTTCCGGGCTGAAATCGGATTTCCCCAGTTCATACTTCTTGTATATTTCATTGAGGTCATGCAGGAGCAGCATGATTCCTGACTGCACTGCGTCGTCAGCATCAATGGGCAGGGGTGACGCATAATTCCATTCCTTTTCCATTGCGGTTTCGTTTCCCATGAAGAGCAATTTCTTTCCCGGAAATGAAAACATATACGACAGAAGGAGCCGTATGTTGGCATGCTTCTGCCATGCATCCCCTGGCATCTTGCCGTAAAGAGAGCCTTTACCATGAACCACCTCATCATGGGATATGGGAAGCACAAACTTTTCGGAAAATGCATACCAGACGGAAAATGTGAGATTGTCCATGCGGTATTTTTTGTAAAGTGGATCAGTGGAGAAGAAGTCCAGGGTGTCATGCATCCAGCCCATGTTCCACTTCATGTCAAAGCCCAGGCCGCCTGATGATATGGGTCCTGTAACATTGGGCCAGGACGTTGATTCCTCAGCTATCATCAGAGCTCCGGGGAACCTGGAATGCACTGTTCCATTAACCTTCCGGAGAAATTCTATTGCCTCAAGATTCTGGTTTCCTCCATATGCATTGGGTATCCATTCCCCTGGTTTTCTGGAATAGTCCAGGTAGAGCATTGATGAAACAGCATCAATCCTTATGCCATCGGCATGGAACATCTCCAGCCAGTAGACCGCATTGGAGACCAGGAAGCTTGTAACTCCCCCGCTGCCATAATTGAAAATATATGTTCCCCAGTCCGGGTGACGGCCTTTTCTGGGATCAGGGTCCTCGAACAGGTGCGTGCCGTCGAACTCAGCAAGACCGTAAGCATCCTCAGGGAAGTGTGCTGGAACCCAGTCAAGAATAACCCCTATGCTCCGAGAATGCATATAGTTGATGAAGAAGCGGAAATCGTCTGGGCTCCCATATCTTGATGTAGGTGCATAATAGTTTATCACCTGATATCCCCAGGAGCCATCGAAAGGGTGCTCCATCACGGGAAGAAGCTCAACATGGGTGAATCCCATCCTGTTCATATGGTCGGCAATGAGCGGTGCCAGATCCCGGTAATTTAGATAGCCACCGTCTGACGACCTGGCCCAGGAGCCCAGATGAACCTCGTATATTGACATGGGAGTTTCAGCTGCAACGAGATCAGCACGCCTGTCCAGCCACAAACGGTCCTTCCACCTGAATGTCGTATTGTGAACAATGGAGGCTGTGCGGGGACGCAATTCTGCCCGGGCAGCAAAGGGATCTGTCTTCTCCACCACGGTGCCCTGTTGCGTTTTCATTGCAAATTTATAGACCTCCCCATCCACGCACTCCGGAATGAATATCTCCCATATACCTGAGTCCTTCACATTGATCATTGGGTGTTCGCCACTATTCCAGTGGTTAAAGTTGCCTATGACCGACACAGCCAAAGCGTTTGGAGCCCAGACAACAAACCGGGTGCCTTTGGCTTCAGGGTATTTCGTGGAGTGGGCCCCGAAAACACGGTATGCCATGTAATCTTCACCCTTCTTGAATAGGTATGCGTCAAGATCAGTCAGCAGGGGAGCAAAGGCATACGGATCATGTGATCGTGAAACATAGCCGCTGCTGTCTTCCCAGCAGATCAGATACTGCCTTCCGGAGGATGTTGGGATTGTACCGGCATAGAGGCCATTGCCAATGTTACTAACTTCTATCCTCTTCCCAGCACATTCTATCCAGGCCCGGGTTGATCGTGGAAGGAAGAATCTTACCTCGCTGCCTTCCTTGACTAAATGCGGCCCCAGAATTTTTTCTGGGTGGCTACTGCTAAACTTTATGATATTTTCCGCATCATTCCAGAAGTTGGGTGCCGCATGCATTCAAATTTAATAGCAGCTTTTCGTATTTATACCTTAACAGGGAACAACCAGAGTTCAGACTTCAATGAGACATGTAGTGACATGGCATAAATGGAATTATTCGCAGAAGATAGCAGTCACACCTTTCCGGATGCTGCGATGAACTTTCGTATTTTGTTAATCCTCTTCTCAGTAATCCGGCTGACTCTCTTTGAATATCTCATCTGCTGTTTCTGTGTCATGGGACGCAGCGGTATCATCAGAGACGACTTCTTCTGTATGGCGGAAGTAAATGAATCAGCATTTGAAAGATGCCTGATAACATCTCTGTCTGCATTGGACTGAAGAAATTGTGTAAGGGACAGGATGAAGAAAGGAATTGCCACAATCATCACAAATCCTATAACTGAGAAAATTAGTGGATAGATAAAATACGCAGAGGAGATCAGAGTGACAAGGATTGATGGAATCAGCAGAAGATCAACAGAAACAATCACATATGCTGCTCCACCCAGAATCAGTTTCTTTGCTACACCGTTTTTATGGGAATAATATGCATCCAGAAGTACCGCGTCGATTTGATATGGATCCAGCTGCTGGATTGCATCCTGATTCAGCAAGACGTGCCAGTCCTTTCCGTTGGATGTCTCAGCATATGATCTCACTATCCTCTTCCGGGAAATGTAAACTCCATGATGTTCATCATCAGAAGTACCCAGGAGGCGGTGCAATCTTTCAGTGTATTCATGGCTCAAGTCCTCAGGATTCAGAATTGCGGGCTTTCCAATTCTGTACAGCAGATATGAAGGAACTGCCAGTATGACCACATCTATGGGGATTAAGAGTAACAACCTGTTCACTGTGCCATGGGCAGAGAGGATATAGACAACCGACCCAATGAAAGTGTATGAAAAGACCGAAGCAACCAGGAATATACGAGCTCTGATATGGTGAAGGCTCTGGGCTTGACCAAACTTCAGGAGGATAAAAGCAACAGCTATGGAAAATGGAAGAGCCAGTGCAACACCCTCACCAAGTGTGATCCTGCTGGACTGGACTAGCTGGGGGATCAGGAAAATTGCCAGATAAATGGTAATGAATGGAGCAGATGAAAAAATTACTCGCCTTGTGGTGCTCTTCATGTTATAATATATAGAACTTGCAAATATATAATAAAATCGATCAATTGCTCCACATCTCTACCATCGCTATTTCTGCCGAATTTCCGACAGTGTTAAATGTTGTCTGAATATCTGACAATAATGAAACCTTTCAAACTGGATCAGCTGGACATGGACATTATTGATCTCGTGGAGGAGGACTGCTCATTGACATACAATGAGGTTGCTGACAGAACAGGTAAGAATCTATGGACCGTTCGCGACAGGATGATACTCTTGCGGCAGAGAGGAATCATAAAGTCGTGCCGGGCAGAAATTGACTACGGAAAACTGGGTCTCGGATGCAAGGCCATGATAGGTTTCAACGTTCCACCTGAGAGAATAGATGATTTTGTTGCACTTGTCAAGAAGGAAAAGCGCATAAAGAAATTCATGATAACGACAGGCTCCAGAAGATTCCATATTCAGATGGTTGGGGAGGAATGTGGTGAGGTGAGAAACTACGCCAGAAAATTACTCCCGGAATTTGGAATTTATGATATAGACTTCGAGGTCATACTTGATGAAATACCCTAGACCTGCCTCGAGTCAACCTGGCTTTTCCTGATTGAGAGAACGAACAGGCGATGCAATTCCGCAAGATTTGCTTCATTAATTCCCATAATACAATTTATTGCTAACATCCGTTAAGTAGGATACCCTTATTCTTCAGTTATGAGCAATGAAATGGAAGAGATCGAGAGATTTGCGAAATCCACGCTTGGTGCCATGCCTGAAGTAATTAAACTTTTAGGCAATCATAATGTGGAAATGGCCAAGGAGCAGTTCAGGGAGAACAATACCCTGTATCTTGGGAGGATAAAGCTTCCAAAAAAAATTCTGGCGCTTACTGCGCTTTCAGTGTCTTTAGCCAACGGCCAGTCGGATTCCGCAATGATTCACTTCAAACTGGCCCAGAAGTTTGGAGCCAGCATGTTGGAGGTTCTTGATTCAATAAAGGCTGCAAAGATGGCACTTATGTCCTCTACAATGGCACTTATGGGAACCATACAGCCAATCGTGGAGAAATTCACGGGACCATCTCACAAAAGTGCTGAGATTGAGAAGATACTTAACCATGTGAAGACAGAATCTGGAATGGATTTTCTTCCAGAAAACCTCAGTTCCCTGGCATCTGTATCATTCAACCTGCTGGAGGAGCATCTCAAGGAGAAGGCAGAATTGATGTCGCCCTTCGAGGTTGAACAGAAATATCTCTTCCTCATGGCATTTGCAGTGAGCATCTCAATACGATACGAGGAATGCGCTCGCGTCTATTTGACACAGTTCTTCCTCAATGGCGGGAAGAAAGAAGAAATGGAGGATGCTCTATTTCTCACCAGATTCATAACAGGCAACCGTGCTCTGACTTCTGCAATGGAGATACTCAAGTGGTAAATCCTCGTAGTTTATGGAGTAAATAAAGGAGTAATGATTTTATCATGAGAAAAAGCACGCTTAATCTATTTGGATCCGAATGGTTTGGCATTGCAATATCAACTCTTGCACTGGCCCAGGTTTATATTCTTGCTTTCGGGGAAACGGGCAGCATTGCCTTCAGGTATGTTGCAGAAGCCTTCTCAATACTTGGGATTTCAATCTTTGTGGTCATATTCGGCATCTGGGTGTATCGTGGGTTCGCCATGAAGGATCGTGTATTCTCGCACTGGAACAACCTTACCAGGCTTAGTTTCACTGCACTGATTCCCATAATTGGATTCGTGGGCAATTACCAGCTCATATACTTCTTCGGTCTTTCTGGTCCCACGGCAGCTCTTTCGGCTGTAGACTTCTATGCCAACTATATCCTGGCACTGGGTCTGGGTGTTCTCCTGGGATACAGACTGTATACCAAGGAGATAAATCCAAGGGAAATGAACTACGCCATTGTTATACCACCACTTGCAATCGGCACAAGTGTATTCCTTGCGGGATCACTTATGAAGTTTTATGGGGGGATTGAAGCACAGACAATGTACTTCCTGGTTCTTATGGGGCTTGGCATATTCTTCTTCCTGTTCATATTCATAGGATCACTGGCACTGGCTGGCCATGTTTCCACCAAGGTCCATGAGACATTGCCCACCACAATGCTGCCTGTGGGAATATCCAGTCTTATAATCATCAACCTCTTCTCACTGGCTGGGTTCGGGAAGATAGATCAGCTTTTCATAGGCGGATCATCCGTAGAATGGCTATCTGTGCTGCTCTGGGGGTTCGAAGTCTGGAATTTCCTTGTTGTGGTGATACTCATATTCACGCATCCCGCCAGGGGAACTCTTGGAGTATGGGCTTATGGTTTCCCTCTGGGGCTATTTGCCACTTCAACCATAAGAATTCTGGGGTTCACCCATTTCTATGCACTTCTCTGGGCATTTGTCACCATTGCCGTGATACTCAACATACTCTGGGTCTATGCCTGGCTGAACACAGGAATGTTTCTCAAAAACATGTTCAGCAAGGAAGCTGCGGAGAAGCGCGCAATTCCGGGGCACAGGCCGGAAGAGTAATAATTAGAGGAAGTACAGGGAAAGAAGCGTGAAGGTCAGGACTGGCAACGCAATTATGAATCCTACCTTCATGTAATACCCGTACCCAATTTTTATACCATTTTTACGATCCAGCGTGTGAAGCCAGAGAAGTGTGGCAAGCGATCCTATTGGAGTGAATTTTGGACCGATATCATTGCCGATGACATTTGTGTAAATCAGATATCTAGCGTTATGTATCGAGGAAATTGAGAGTGCGCCAAGCATTACAGAGGGCATGTTGTTCATGCTGGAAGCCAGGAAGGCGAAGAAATATCCTGAAAATACATATGGAAGTGGGCCTGGCAATGACACGATGTGTGACAGTAAAATCACCATCATTTCCGTTAGGCCGTTCAAGCCGAGCCCGTAGACTACAAGATACATGCCGAATGAAAATATGACGATCTGCCATGGGGCTTCCTTGATGATCTTGACTGTGTCTATGTCACCGCTTGACCTTGCTGAGATCATCACAAATGCTGCAACCGCCACCGATATGAATGCAATGGGAACGTTGTATATACCGCCAATAGAATAAAGGATGATGAGAACTATGATGACCGGAATACTCATCTTTGCAATGAGTGGAGATCGTATTACCTCCCTTGGATTTCCAAGGGTTTCTGTTGAATACTGAGATATGACTGTTTTCCGGTAGAAGATGTACAGAATACCAAGGGATGCAGCGATTGACACAAGGTCTGGGAGTATCATCACCCTGGCGTAGCCGAGGAATGAGATGTGGAAATAAGTGGTGCTAACTATATTCACCAGGTTGCTCACAGAGAGAGGTAAGGAAGCAGAATCCGCAATGAAGCCAGTTGCCATTATGAAGGGGAGAATGTATTTCTTATCCACGTCCATGTTCACAAGCATTTCGTACACTATGGGAGTGAGGATAAGGGCAGTACCGTCATTGGCAAATATTGCTGATATCCCGGATCCGAGAATTATAATAAACAGGAACAGCAGGTTTCCATGTCCTCCCGCCATACGCGCAATCCTCAGGGCTGCGTACTTGAATACGCCCGCCTCATCCAGTGCAAGTGAAATTAGAATTATTGCAATGAATGTAAATGTAGCATTCCATACAATGTCCCATACCGCCATGACACTGGAGAAATTAATAAGGCCCAGAGCATAGCTGGCGGCAGCCCCAATCAGGGCAGAATAACCTATGCCTATATTCTTGGGCCTTTTAATTACAAGAAACAAAGTAATGGCAAAGATTGCGGCGGAAATATAGAAAGGAAATGAAATCATCATTGAAACAACCAAATTCAGTTGGCAAGGATAACTTTGTATATTAAAATATACTAATATACACCTTAACATATCAATGCTTATACCACGTTTTACCTATCGGCAAAGTTTAATTAGTATATTCGCATATACTGATGAGAGACTCATATGGCAGGAAAAATAGCAATAGTCATAAACTCAGGACTGGATCAGCGAGCAAAAGTAATGTCAGGACTCCACGTTGCAAAGAGGATTCATGACGCAAGAAAGGAGAATGGCATAGACAGAGTTGAGGTTTTCCTCTTCACTGGCGGTGTCCGATCTCTTGAAAAGGGGCAGGACAATGGCGAGGTCCTTGACGCAATTAAGGAATTAAGGGAATCAGGCATAACACTGGAGGCCTGTGCAAACCAAGTCAAGAACTGGAATATGGAGGACATATTCTCCAGCAACGGAATAGATCTGGAGTTCGCCAGGGATGCATTCTCGCGGTATGCCGTTGAGGGATATACTGTTATATCCTTCTGACGGCATCAGGAGCAATGATGACAGAAAAGAATCTTCCGGTGTTCACGGTTCGTGACACCGAATCGAGCCATGGAAGGTATTCGCAGTCCACCAAGGAAATCACCTTTGATGATCTGGTAAAGTTCCATGGGCATGCATGCGATGGCCTGTACCGGGGTACATATGCACTTTCAGTTGCATTCAAGATTCTTTTTCCGGATGGTGTCATTGACCGCACTGATCTCAGGGCAATATCCCGCAACAGCCCATGCCTTGGTGATGCTGCCTCATACCTCACGGGTGCAAGGGTAAGATTCGGAACGCAGGACGTTATGAGCGAACCGGGAGTCTGGTACATATTGCAGAGGATTTCCACCGGTGAGGCTGTGGAAGTAAACGAAGAACGTGGTTTCTTCCCGGCGGAGATATCCGACGCTGAGGCATCACTAGTCTCTGCTACCAGGGAGGAACTTCCCAGGAAGCTGGATCGCCTTAAAGCCCTGCAGGACAACTGGGTGAAAAATACGCTTCTGAAGACAAGGCCAGAGGATCATTACCATGCCGGGAAGATTGAACTTAAATGGAAGGAAGTGCCCTATGCGAATAAGGGCATAAGGACTGATGTTATATTTAAGGATGTGATCCGGTAGCATGATGCATCCCCAGTTTCGGTCTGATCTCATAAGGATGGCTGAAATCTTCAAGGTACTGGGTGACCCCAACAGACTGCACATCCTGTCGCTCATAAGCCATCAAGAACTCTGTGTCTGCGAAATAACTTCAGTACTCAATATATCGCAGTCAAATGCCTCCCAGCACCTGGCCAGGCTGAGGTCCGTTGATCTTGTAAAGGAGAGGAGGAATGCACAGTGGATTTATTATTCATTGAACCAGGAAGCATTTCCATTGATCACGGAAATCCTAGGATCTCTGCCGGATATCTCCTCAGAACTGAAAAAAATAGAAGATCTGCCTAATCACCCTAAATGCAAAATTTAATTAGAAAAATAGGAAGGGCAGATTATTTATTACCCATTTTTCCGAGACCTTTCAATATATTTATTGTCACCGCAAGGCCCGCTTCCACTTCCGGATCCTTAAGCTCACCAAGCAGGCTGAATGTGCCATGAATCTTAGGTTCCTTTGAAAGGCGACCGGATGAAATGCCGTCAAGAAGTGCAACCACCCCTTCAACAACCTGCGGATCAGATATCTTTGATAGTATCTCCAGGAGGGAATTCAGGATAGAGGACACTCCGTTCAGCATGTCGTCGGTGAGGACGCTCCGCAGGTTGGCCACAAGATAGGCGAGTCCCTGGAGGGATTCAGCCATCCCGGTTTCCTCAAGTGTCCTCACCCATTCCATAGATCTTGAAATTGTTCCAATATTATCCACCAGCGATTCAAAGGCCTTTCTCGATTCCGGATCGACCAGCTTCCTGTTCAAAATATCAGTTATATCGTTGCTCATTGTACCACCCCGTTCAGGACGGGCTTTGCAGTCATATTCCAGTATACGTTGTTGTAGATCAGCTTCAGCCAGTAGAATGAATAGCTCTCCGGCATGAAGACTGGCTTCTGGGTGTAGCTTGATGATATCATCGACGCCTTGCCCATGCCTGTCAACATAAGGGCCCCACCCCTGCCATCATAGGTTGCCACAGGATCCTCTCCAAGAACCGACTGCACGATTCTGTCGGAGACAACTATGGCCTGGGCATCAGCAACTGAACCTGCCTTTGATACCTGCAGATTCGTGGCATCACCAATGGCATATGCATTTTCGTAGCCCTTGACATTCAGCGTATAACCGTCAACCTGGACCCAGCCCATCTGATCTGCTGCTCCTGTGGATTCTAGAAGCTTGTTCCCCCTGTGGGGCGGCACAATCAGTGCCAGATCATAAGCGATCCTCTCGTCCTTCTGCGATACAAGTTCCTTCTTGGCCACATCCACGGCCTTGATCTGGAATCCCAGATTGCTCTTTATTCCCTTCTCATCGAACATTTTCAGAGCTATGTCTGAAATGCCCTGATCCGGAAAAGCCATTGGCATGGGATATACATACTGGATTTCCACCTTGTCCCTTATTCCCCTCCGGGTGAAGTAATCATTGAGCATGAACACTGCCTCCAGCGGTGCAGGAGTGCACTTGTATGGCATGGAGGATACTCCCACCACAATTCGGCCCGACTTGAAATTGTTGAGTTTCTTCTTGAGTTCAGCGGCGGAATCAAGGCTGTAGAAGTTGTTGGTCCCCTGCTTCAGTCCCGGTATGGAATCATAATCATACCTTGCTCCAGTTGCAATGACAAGGAAATCATAATTAATGCTCTGCCTGTCTGTCCTCACGACCTTGTTCTTCAGATCAAGAGCCGTGGCAAACTCAGGCACAAGCGTAATTCCATCCGCCAGCATCCTTGATACCGGTTTGTATGTTGAGGAAGCCGTCATCATGTCAAAGGGAATTTCAAGAAATCCAGGCTGATAGTAATGACTCTGGCTTCCCTCAACAAGGACAATCTTCACGTCGCCAGCTTTAACCTGCTCTCTCAACTTATAGGCAAGATGGTTTGCTGTGCTAACACCACCACTGCCTCCGCCAACAATTGCTATTGTCTTCATTAAAATTCAATGGAGTGATAAGATAATAACTGTTCTATGAAAAATTTAGGGGAAAAATCCGGGATGCCACAAAATTTGTGTAAAAATCCAAAACTCTGATATTTTCACCATGTGTATGACGGGTTTTTATCCGCCATGCTTGAATGCCGGATAAATAAGCATACCGCCGTCAACCACCAGGGTGGTGCCCGTTATATATGATGCCATGTCGCTGGCCAGGAACGTCACTGCCTGGGCAATATCAGACGTCTCCCCCATTCTGGGCATTGCTATCTTGGTAAGCAGATCCTTGTAAGTTTCCGGATTTCCCCACACATCCTTATTGATTGGCGTCTTTATTGCTCCTGGCGCCACTGCCACCACCCTGATACCGGATTCAGAAACTTCCTGTGCAAGCGTCTTTGTGAACATGGAGAGACCTGCTTTGGCACTGCTGTAAGCCGTGTAGCCAGACCAGGGCACAAATTCATGCACAGACGTGATGTTGATGATGACCCCATGTCCGGATTTCTTCATCCTCTTAACCGCTTCCCTGGCGCAGTAATAAGGTCCCATCAGATTTATGGCAATGACTCTTTCCCAGTCATCAGGGTTGTCATCGCCGCATAGTTCCCTTTTTCCGTCAATTCCGGCATTGTTCACAAGGATATCAACTGGCCCAAGCTGGCGGTCTATGCTGGTGAATATTGCTTCAACCTCAGCCCTGTTTGAAACATCCCCGCCGAATACTGCCGCCTTGCCGCCGTTGCCGTTTATTTCTCCTGCAAGCTGGTCTGCCTGAAGCTTCTCGGAATGATAATGAATCGCAACTGTTGCTCCGGCTCTTGCCAGATATTTCGCAATCTCCATGCCAAGGCCAGAGCTTGATCCCGTGACCAGCGCAATTTTACCCTTAAGGTCTATGTTTATGCCAGTGCCGTAAGACACTTTCCTGTTATCATCAGCCATGAAAAGCTATGGCTTGATTGAAAATAAGATTAACTGAATTACCTTATCATAAATACTGGCAATATGAAATCTGCTGATGTATTCTTATTGCTGTGGTTCAGCAACAAATCCCCTGTCATAGTCCCTTCCAGTGATTATCACGGTCAGGCCAGCAATCATGGCCACCGAGAAAGCATACAGATATGAATATGCCGGGTCAACAAAATACAGTAAACCCATTATTATATTGGCAACAAACAATCCCACACTCCTTGAGGCAGTGAGCCAGCCCATTCCTCTTCCTATGTTTTCCGAAACCTTAGATATTATTGTAGGCTCGAAGACCTCCGTGAAGCCTGTTCCAAGGCCAATGACAACGGTTGACAGATAGAATGATGCCAGTGGCAATTTCTCAATCAGGGAAAGGGCATAGAGAAACGCACCAAGTCCAGCAAGTATGTAGCCCAGCAGACCAAGTGAAAGAGCCTCCCGCTTCAGCTTTATCCGTGACATGAGGAATCCAACCGATGCTGAGACTGCGAGAAAAATAGTATACGTTAAGGCACCAAGGAGAATTTTTGATGTGACAAGGGCAACTGTGAGAACCAGGAAACCCATGCTGTAGTATCCGAAGCCGAAGAGTGCTGACGAGACAATTACGCCACTGAAGAATGTTCTATGTTGACTTTTCCCAAAATCCGATTTCAACCTCTGAGTGACGCCGGGCTTCACCATGATGAGCATAAACGTGGAGATCACTATGGGAATAATCGTAACAATAAAGACGACCCTGAACGGATAACCAAGGGAGACGAGTGAAATGAAAACAAGTGTGGCAAGTATTCCACCTCCCACATCCAGTCCGTGGAGAAGCCCATACGCTCTCGATCTGTTACCTTCAGAAACGGATTCGCTCATCAGTGCTCTTCTGGCTGGTGACCTGAAGTTCCTTGCCCACCAACCGCCTGCGAATATGGCCACTGCCTCATAAATAGTGCCAGCAAATCCCGTGAATGACAGTACGGGAATCAGGGAATTTCCCACTATGGCAATCTTCCTGCTTCCGTATCTGGATGCCAGCCTCCCCCCATAATATGCAAAGAGTGACCCGACACCATAGTTCAGGGCTTCTGCAATTCCATAGTAGTATACCGGCGCCTTGAGGATAAGCACAATGAAGAGCGGAAAACCTACAATAACCGCCTGGTACCCAAAATCCGCAAAGAATGCCGATAATGATATGTACCAGACATTTACCGGCAGACCATCGTTTTCAGAACTTGGCATTTCATTCTTTCCTGACATCTCTTCACCTCATTCGTGCTTCATAGTTCTCAGGCATACTCTCGAACAGTTGGTTTACTACGGCTAACCTTGCGTTATGATAGAACTGTTGGCAATTTTCTAATATGGAACCACACATGAATTCTCGAGTTCAAGCACCCCTCCATGGCAGCTTTTCATACAATTCTGTGAATAACACATGATACTTTATCCTTCAGATACTGCAACCTGGTTCAACTGAATAAAGATGATTTTTTGGCTTGAAACGTCATGCAGGCCTTACAATAACATATTCACAAAATAGACAACCAAAGATATAATACTTTAAATGAATGTGATCTCATGGTTAGCACTGAAAAAATAGACGTATTCAACCATATTTATCCCGAGAGCTATTACAACTTCTTTTCAAAACGTCCTGCCATGATGGATGAACAGGCAAAGAGGCTCCCTGAACTTGTTAACATGAAAAGCAGGGTACAGGTAATGGACAGACTCCATATCAGCAGGGAAATCATCTCTCTGGCGCTTCCTGACATTGACGATCTGGAACTTGATGCGGAGCGTTCACAGGAAATAATGAGGGCTGCCAACGATGGCATGCATGAGACTGCAAACCAGAGCGAGGGCAGATTCCTTGCAATTGGCACCGTTTCGCTTGCTGATCCGGATGCCGCCATAGCTGAATCCACAAGATGCATCAGGGAACTGAAGATGCCGGGCATCCAGATTGTTTCCAATGTTCACGGTGAGCCCCTGGGTTCACCACGATTTGATCCATTTTACACTGCGATGGAAGAGTTGGGGAAACCCATCTGGATTCATCCCACATTCATGAGGCAATCATATCCATGGCTCAAGGAATTCAATACCAGCATAATGGTTGGATGGGACTTTGATGCAACACTTGCCATGATCCATCTTGTGGGATCTGGTGTTATTGCCAGACACAGGAAGCTGAAATTCGTGGTGCATCACCTTGGATCCCTGGTACCACTGCTTGGTGGAAGAATTTCAACTTTCCTGGACAACAACACGCCTGGGAAAAAGCAGGACGAGAACTCTGAATCCCTTTCTTACCTGAAGTCATTTTATGTCGACACCGCCGAGGGGATGT
>JAMCUV010000082.1 GCA_023379345.1 Thermoplasmatota archaeon | reverse complement strand
TCCCTTACTATTGATTCAGCACTGTTCATGAGAGATCTGCCCAGCCCTTTATGCTGCCACTGATCATGGCTGTGAACGCCAACGGGGACGACTTCACCAAGAACCTTTATCTCCCTGATTATGGCTGATCCATTCATCTCGATTCTATGTGAATTATCAGAGGGCTTTCTGAGACGGAGGAAACCGAAAATGTGATCATGGTTCTCGAATGACAGGAACACCTCTGTTCCCCCAGCCGCTGCGTAATCACGCCTTACAAGCTCCATTTCGCCACTTTCGGAAAGTGCCTTGCCAACTTCCCTGGTCCTGATCTCCATGGTCTTTATTCCCCTATCCCTAAGCTTATCATCAACAATATTGTGGATATCACTCCTCTTTACGCCTGCTTCAATGAATTCCACAGGGATGTCCCTCTGCATTCTCTGCACCCTGATCCATGGCGGCATCTTTTCCATGAAGCGTGCGATGAGTTCAGATGCTGTCTCAGTATCCATGGGCACATATTTTCCCTGCTTCCATAGCCTATAAAGTGCCGTGCCCTTCACAACAAGAGTTGGGTATATTTTCAGCATGTCTGGCTTGAAAGAGGGATCGGAGATCATGCGCTCAAAGCTTTTCATGTCATCATGGAATGTGGAACCGTACATTCCGGGCATAAGATGGTATACTATCTTCAGCCCAGCGTCCCTTGAAAGCTGGGTTGACCTCACAATCTCGGCTATTCCATGCCCTCTGCCATTAATTCTCAGTACTTTTTCGTCAATGAGCTGGACACCCAGTTCAACCTTTGTCGTTCCATACGAAAGTGCGTCGTCGATCTCCTTTTCGAAAAACCAGTCCGGCTTGGTCTCAACCGTCAGGCCGATACATCTTCTTGTGGCAGTCTCGTTCTCAAGCATTGCCTGTTCAAGGCTTGCTGAAACATGCATGTTCATTGCATCAAAGCAGCCCTTGATATATGCTTCCTGATATTCCCTGCTTCTGGCAGTGAACGTGCCCCCCATTATTATGAGATCAACCTTGCTTGTATCATGTCCAATGGTGTCAAGCTGCTTGAGCCTGTTGAAAACAATGCTGTACGGATCATAGTTATTATTTCGCCCGCGGAGGGCCGCAGGCTCATGGCCGGTGTAGGCCTGTGGAGAATTATTGTCTATTCCGCCCGGGCAGTAGATGCATTTCCCATGTGGGCAGCTTTCCGGTGAAGTCATTGCAGCAACTACCGCAACCCCGGAGATTGTTCTTGTTGGCTTTATCCTGAGTAATCGTGTCTTTTCGGCAGATACAGTGCCGGATCTTAATATTTCGGTATCGCTCGGGATATGATCAAGCCTGAGGTCCCTGGCAAGGGTTAATTTCCTCCTCTGCAGTGAATCCCTGTCCGAAATTGTTCCCTCAGAGATCTCCTTACCTATTATCTGGTAAAATTCCATTTTGCTTATGATGTCAAATTAGAATAAAATGATTCCATTCATTCCTTGAAGAATACACTTTCTGCCATATTGTCCGGGTCAAATGAGGGCGTAATGAAACCGTTCTTTATTCAAGCAGGTTGACCCAATTTTTCGAGCGCCTTAGTGGACCGTAAGGTTAATTGCCTTCCCATTTATGGTTGATCATGGTTGAATGTGAAACTGTGGAACTTGATATTCCTGAGAATTGCAACGTGATCCTTGGGTATTCCCACTTCATAAAGACTGTTGAGGACCTGAACGAAATCATCAAAACCTATATCCCGTCCGCAAAATATGCAATATCATTCTCCGAGGCATCAGGGGACAGGCTAATACGATTTGAGGGGAACGACAATGACCTCATATCATTTGCCAACGAAAGCCTCAGGAAAATTGCTGCCGGCCACACTTTCATGATAGTGTTGAGGGGAGCATACCCCATACAGGTATTGAATCAGATCAAATCATGCCAGGAAGTTGGGAGAATTCTTGCTGCCACGGCAAACCCCCTTACTGTCCTTGTATTCAAGACTCCACGTGGGAATGGCATTGCAGGTGTGGCAGATGGATTCAGCCCCCTCGGTGTTGAAAATGAAGACCACAAAAATAAGAGGAAGAAACTGCTACGGGATATCGGGTATAAATCCTGAGGGCCCGTAGTGTAAAGGATATCACCTAGGCCTCCGGAGCCTATGATCCGGGTTCGAATCCCGGCGGGCCCGTCCTTTCTCCCCCTGGGTTATGAGTTGTTGACAAATCTAAATTAAACGGATCAGTATTATGGATTCGAAAGCATTTGATCAAGGCTGTTCTGTTTGACATGGACGGTACTCTCCTGGACAGCGAAACGCTGTCGGAAAGAGCAACCAATTATGGATTCATGGAAATCCTGGGAAGGGAGATCACAGCTGAGGAACACTCACAACTCATAGGAAGACCTGTGAAGAAGATACTTTCACAGTGGTTCCCGGACAAGGGTGAAACCATTTATGACACTGGCCGGCTTTACTTCAACAGCAGGCTTTCAACTGTTGAGACCTATCCTGGAATAAGTGAGGTTCTGGAGAAACTGAGCAAGAGATACTATCTGGGCGTTGTAACCTCAAGCCACAGGTCTGATGCCCAGAAGCTCCTGACACTTTCTGGCCTGCTGACCTATATCAGGCTGTATGTGGGCCAGGAAGATACGGAATACCAGAAACCGGATCCTGAACCTCTGAACCTTGCCCTGAAGAGGCTAAACGTGAGCAGCCAGGAAGCAGTATACATCGGAGACCAGCCCTACGACGTAATTGCGGCCCACGAGGCAGGAATCCATGCAGCCGCAGCCCTGTGGGGATCCGGGAATATGGAAAGGTTGGAAATGTACCATCCAGACAGGTTTCTGGCAAGTCCTGTAGAGATATTTGACTTCATCGCTGAACTCAGGTAGTTTTGGGAAGACCATTCATGGGCTGCAACGCGAGGGATTTCATGGCAGCTTTTTTTGTTCGATATGAGTAAATACTCTCAGCGGATGCATGCTAATGGCCTCGAATCTTTCGATTCAGAAAGAAGTAATCAATGGTGTTTCACTCAGGAATAATCCTCTTGGGGATCCTGAAATGAGGGATGTTTTCCTCATAGAGCACAACAGCAGGGATGACACGCCTATCCTGATTGGGCTTGCCGGCTTCTTTGGCACAGCCCAGAGCTTCCTGAATCGCAGTTTCACTAACCTGGATTTCCTGGGGACTCTGGATATGATCACAAATAATAATCCCGATCTGCCCTTTATAATAGCACTACCGGAAACAATGACCAGACTGCGGGGAAATCAGTACATAAATTCCACCGCAGTGGGGAATTATGAGGATTTCATTACCAGGGACCTGTATGGATTCCTTGAAAAGAGATATGGCAAAAGGAAGATAGGGATCTTTGGAAAATCCTCTGGTGGTTTTGGCGCCTACAATCTGGCTTCACGGCATCCCGATATATTTTCTGGTTTTGTGGACGTTTCTGGCGATTCTGCCTTCGAGTTCTGTTACCTGAAGGATTTCCCGGGTGCGTTTGAAAACATAAAGAAATACGGCACTGGAAATTTCCTGGCCCACTTCTCCCAGAGCCCATCCCATACAACTTCAGAGCTCGATACGCTGAATCTCATAGCAATGTCGGCATTTTATTCCCCAAGAAAGGACGAGGACGCAGGCATTGGCCTTCCATTCAGCCTGGACACTGGGCTGTTGAGGGAAGAAATATGGAAGGAGTGGTTGGAATTTGATCCGGTGAGGAATGTAAGGTCCCGATTGGATAATCTCAGGGAGCAAACTGTGATTTTCCAGGTGGGAAATCGTGACGAGTTTTCCCTCAATCTGGGTATAGGCGCAATGAGTTCTATTCTCAACGAAAATGGAATAGCAAATACAATAATGCGGTATGATGAGGGCCACTTTGGAATAGAATATTTCTATGGAGATTCCATTCCAATGCTGCTTCAGGGAATATCACGAGAACCTGACCACAACCGCTAATTATATTATTGATACATCGTTATTCCAGTGTGGAAACCAGATCCATAACTGCCGAGGATTACCTGAAGGCAATCGATGAATTCACGCTTTACAACGGATACGCATCCCTCAGTGAGATCGC
>JAMCUV010000081.1 GCA_023379345.1 Thermoplasmatota archaeon | reverse complement strand
ACTGCCTTATCTGCGGAGACCTCATCTACGGCGGCATGTACTGTTCCACCTGTTCCCGTGAAATAGGGAGATCCAGGACCATGGACGATGAATCCATGGAGGAGTGGATTGATCGTGTCAGGTACACTAAACCCATGTATCTTTATTCTGATCATCATGACCTGCTCCAGCTGGATGTATTCTTCAGGCACTGACCGTCCTGTTTTCCTTTTAAAAACATTACTGTACAGCCCGTCATTAAGGTTTTATATTAAGACTCAATGAAGAAACAGGTGAAAAAATGGCTGAAAACTGGCAAATAAAAGACAAACTGAAGCCAAGCGGGCTGGATGGAATCTCGGACAAGCAGATAGATTACCATTTTGAAACCCATTACAAGGGTTATGTGAACAAGCTGAACGAAATCTGGGAAAAGCTCCCAAACGCAGACAGGAGCAAGGCGAACCAGAATTACAGTGAGTTCAGGGAACTCAAGCTGGAGGAGACATTCAACTACGACGGATCACTCCTGCACGAAATCTACTTTACAAACCTCTCAAAGGAACATGCTCCCGTGTCTGAATCTTTCAAGAAGCAGGTTGAGAAGGACTTTGGAAGTTATGAGAAGTGGGTTGAGGATTTCAAGGCCACCGGAACCGCATTCAGGGGCTGGAGCCTTTGCGTCTTTGATCTTAACACAGGAAAGCTGAGGAATATCGGCGCCGATGTCCACAACACCAACGGCATATGGAATGCCATAGTTGTTCTTGCCCTGGATGTATATGAGCATGCATACTACACGGACTACGGACCAAAGAGAGCCCCATATCTGGATGCCTTCCTGAAGAACGTCAGGTGGTCAGACGTGGAGCAGAGGCTTGAGAAAGCCAAGAAAATGTATGAAATTTTCAAATAATCCCTTTTTTTGTTCAGGCGCAGACAATAATATTTTAACCGGTTCATGATATGAAAGGCAGAATGGAGAAATCTTCGGTCCTGCCTTTTCGTGAATCAGATTTCAGGCCGTCTGTTGACAGAATAGTTGATCTGATGAATTCCCCCTTCGCACTGGAAGTCCATGCTAAAGCGGATGAATTCAGGAAGATGGGCCAGCAGTCCGCGGAAGATCTCTTCGGGGAACTGTGTTTCTGCATACTTGCCGCCAACACCTCTGCCGAGATGGGGCTCCGGACCCAGATATCAATAGGGAACGACGGGTTCATAAACTACCCGGAAGAAAAACTCAGGGACCATCTGAAGAATGTGAAGTACAGGTTCTACAACCTCAGGAGCTCTTTCATAGTTAAAGCCAGACCCATAATGGACAGGCTTCCCGACATTGCAAGGAGCATGGAACCATGGGAGGCCAGGGAATTCCTTGTGAAGAACGTTAAGGGCATCGGGTACAAGGAAGCCTCACATTTCCTCAGGAACGTGGGGGTTTTCCGCTTCGCAATCCTGGACAAGCACATCATCAGGATGCTCTCCTCAGCCTTCCCGGATGGCCGGGAAGCAAAGATCACCTCACCTTCAAGGTACCTGGAAATGGAGAAGTACTTCCTGGCCCTGGCGGAATCCCTGAACCTTGAGCCTGGAATCCTGGATCTGTACATGTGGAAGATTGCCACTGGAAAGTTGATAAAGTAAAGTACCGGCAAACTGTTTGTACCAGTTAGTGCATGCAATTCTATGATGTCCTACGATGATGTTGCCAGGGCGGACAGGAATTACGAATACTTTGTTGGGGATCTGTGGACCCTCATGCAGAATGCTGGAGCCAGGGTGGCGGAATATGTTTCAGCATCCCAGGGAGATGGCAGGAAAGTCCTGGTGGTTTCCGGGAACGGCAACAATGGCGGGGACGGAATTGTCGCGGGAACACTGCTTTCAGGGAAGAATACCGTGAGCCTCTTCCCCATTTCCGGACCATATGGAATGAAGACCAGGGATTCCCGCCATGCCATGAGGGATTACAGGGGCAGGTTCATGGACATGGCGTCCTTCATTGAGGAAGCATCCAGCTACGATGTGATCATCGACGCCATCTTCGGATCCGGTTTTTCTGGCGAACCTCGCCCTCCATATGATGCCATAATAAGGAAAATCAATGAATCCGGCGCTTACATTGTGTCCGATGACATTCCGTCTGCACTGGGATCATCACTCCCTGTGAAGCCGGATGCCACGGTGACCTTCACCGATTCCAAGACCGGAATGACCCCTGAGAACTCCGGGAAGATAGTCATTGCCGACATAGGCATTCCAGAAAAGGTCTTCACCCATAACGGCCCCGGTGAGTTCGTTTATTTCCGAAAATCCGAGAGGTCATCCCACAAGGGCATGAACGGCAGAGCCGCAATAATAGGTGGATGGACCTACCATGGGTCTGCAGTTATTGCCTCCGGCGGAGCAATGGCCGTGGGTTCCGATCTGGTGAAGATATACACAACCGGCCTCAATTACCCCATCATTTCCTCATACGATCCTGGAATAATTGTGAGGAACCTGGATCTTGGGGTCTCCCATGAAGAGGTCTTGAACAATGATTCCGTCCTCATAGGATCCGGCCTTGGAAAGGGGCAGGATGTTAATTCCATAACGGGCCTGGTGAGGGGATTCACAGGCACAATTGTCCTTGACGCTGAGGGCCTGGATTTCCACGGGCAGATCAGGGAAGCTGCCCCCGGCTGCCGCATCATCATGACACCGCATACCGGGGAATTCCGGCGCATCTCCGGGCTGGATCCCATCCCTGAAAATGCGGTTGCGTTTGCCAAATCCACGGGATCTTGCATAATCCTGAAGGGCGTGGTGGACACTGTCACCGATGGGAAGTCAACAAGATTCACGGAGGGAGGCAACCCGAGAATGACCATGGGCGGCACCGGTGATCTGCTTGCAGGGCTTGTGACTGGACTGACTGCCAGGACTGCCGACCCCTTCCGGGCCTCATGCATGGCCTCATTCCTCAACAAGAGTGCTGGCGACTTCTGCCAGAGGCAGAAATCCCTCTGGTATAGTGTCAGTGACATGATACGTGCTATTCCAGACCTAATGATCCAGTACGTGGGATAGATCCTGATAAATTCAGGCATTTCCCGGTAAAAATTTTAACACCGTTGTAATAGCCTGTATTATCATGTTAATAGTGCCGTCCTCGTCGTCTCTGAAACTTGCAAAGTCTGTGGCGAAAATATCCGGATCAACCCTGTCGGATGTGGAAAGGAAGAGGTTCCCTGACGGCGAGATGTACGTCAGGATTCTTTCTGAAACCCTGAACATGGATGTTGCAGTTCTGGGGAATACACGCACGGATTCTGATATCCTGGAGATGCTCCTCCTGCTGAATGCGGCAAGGGAGGGCGGAGCAAAAAGGGTCATTGCTGTCATACCATACTTCGGATATGCCAGGCAGCATATGCGCTACAAGGACGGGGAACCAGTATCATCCAAAGTCATTACCCAGGCTCTGAATAACTCCAGTGATGAGATCATATGCGTGGAGATACACGACGAGCAGACCCTGAGCTTTTCCAGCAAGCCTTTCCGGAACCTGAGCGCGGAACGGTCAATGACCGATCATTTCATGAACCATGTGCCTGATTATGTGCTTTCCCCGGATGACGGAGGATACGACAGGGCAAAGAAGCTTGCAGAAAGCATAGGGACCAGGGCGGCATATATCTTCAAGAAGCGCATCGATCCAAAGACCGTGGAGATGAAGCTCCCAGACATAGACTTTTCAGGCAAGACCATACTCCTGGTGGACGATATCATCTCCACGGGGGGAACAATTATTAAGGCCATCAAGCTATTAAGACAGGCTGGTGCCTCCAGAATCAGCGTAGCTGCCGTTCATGGTGTGTTTGCCAGGGATTCCGACAGGATGATATCCTCTGAAGTTGACGAGCTTGCAGTATGCGATACCATCGACGGCCCTTACAGCACCATTTCAGTTGCAGGCACCATTGCCGGATCGCTGGAGAGATGAAATATGGGTGAGGAACTCAGGGTCTGCCAGAGGGATGGCCCCTTCAGGGGAAGCCAGTGCCCTGTCTGTGGTGCAAGGGGAAAGGTGCTGATGCATGAGAACGAGGTTGAGGGAGTGGGAAGGATACTTGCCGGAATGCTCAGGCATTTTCCTGAAAATTACGGGATACGCCTCAATGATCATGGCTGGGTGAAGATATACACCATTATTCCTGTTATCAGGGCCCAGAAAAGGAACTTCTGGTGGCTCACGCCTTTCCATGTGGAGGCGCTGGTGATGACCGATCCAAAGGGCAGGTACCAGATAAACGACCGCGGTGAGATCAGGGCCGCATATGGCCACACCATACCCATCAATGTGGACGACATGCCCACTGATGTGCCGGCAAAGCTTTATTACCAGACCACTGACGAGGAACTTGAGTTCATAAGGGAAACCGGCATCAGCCCTTCCGACAAGAGCTGGATACACCTTTCACTCACAGCTCGCCAGGCCTTTGTGTCCGGGCTGTTCCATATTGATTCACCTGCCGTTGTTGACATAGATGCTGCTGCGCTGGAAGAGGCAGGATACCCTGTCTACAGGGCAACAGAGGACGTCTTCCTGGTTGGCGAGATTCCGCCCAGGTTCGTTGGGGAAAAGATCACTGAAACCTTTGAGCTTACCCCGGAGGAGAAGGAGGAAATCGCCGAGGTGAGGGAACGAATGGAAAGAAGGATGAACAGGGATTCTTCCCAGTAATCCAGGCATTTTCACAATTATATGGGCAGCCCGAACCGGCGTTTCCATCCAGTCATAGCATGATTTTGCTCAGCAGCGTGATGAGCACCAGCATCGCCAGTATCCATGACGATGAATAGGCCCCCAGTGTTTTTATGCCGCTTTTCAGCATCAGCAGGAGTCCAGCGGTTGCGCCTGACAGCATCGTACCCATGATGATCACTGGCAGCAGACCAAGTATGCCCGGAACTGCGGCAATGATTATGGCTGATGCCATAACCGGGACTTCCACTGCATACCATGTGCGGAAGAAATTCCCACGGCGTGCCCTTGCGGACATTATGGCAGTTGCACCTATGGCAAGGATTATGTTCATGGCAGAGAAGAGGCTGAAGTATTCGGCTTCAGCCAGGGTAAACCTTCCCGTGAGGGCGCTGCTTATTACAGGAAACTGGGAGGTGATGGCCACCATTGATGCTCCCCGGTTGAGGCTGCCCCGTTCAGTCGTGAACCTTTCCGTGTATGAAAAGATCCCCAGTGCAGCCATAAATATCAGCACCGGCAGTACAGGGAGATATCTGGCAATGATGCCGAATAGCAGAACCACCACTTCAAGGGCAAGTATACCCCACTTGGCAGGTTCCATGCGGGATGCCAGACTGTCCATGAATCCCTGCTGGGAGGATCGGGCTTCCCTGAGAGATGAAAGGATTGTGTCGTAAATGCTTATTCCGGGCAGCATGGATGCCAGAAGAATAAGGCCGTACACATGGAACCGGGTTGCATACAGGACCCCAAGGATCATTGTTGCAGACCATGTTACGATTAGCCCATGCTCTCTGGGAAGGATCTTCACATGGCTGGAATAATCTGGTCCTTATAACCGGCGGTTCTCACATTTAAGGCATGCCCTGGCCATGCTGTTTTAGAGATAATCGCTGGACCTTTCCTCCACATATTTCCGGAATGATTCCCTGCCCCATATCATGGCTTCCAGTATGTCATACTGGTGCCTCTGCATTATTGAGACATCAGGATCCCTGTCAGCCTTCCGGACTATGCTGATCCCGGCCTTCTCCGCTATGTCCCTGTAGGCTGCCTGCCTGACGCGATCCATGCTTGACAGGCTCCTTTCTGTCATTATGACCTCATGATC
>JAMCUV010000080.1 GCA_023379345.1 Thermoplasmatota archaeon | reverse complement strand
CGTGCCTCAGGTTGGGCGGGATGAATATGAAGTCCCCTCCAGATGCCGTCTTCTCCGTGTCTCCAAGGGTAACTTTGCACTTTCCAGAGACAACGAAAATTTCATGTTCATAGTCATGGGAGTGGTACGGCGTGCTTTTGCCCTTCCCCACCGTGATAAGCCGCATGGAAAAAGTCGGAGCGCCATCCCTGTGGGTTATGAGCCAGCGGATAGCCGCACCTCCCGGCATTGGTATCTCCTCAACCTGCGAAAAATTCTTCACAAATCCCTCTACCGATTTCTGCATGCCTGTGTTATGATCTGACTGAATATAAGTCTTGACAAATATCACAGGAATTATGATCCATTCTCATAAAATCGGCGGTAGAACACCTTTTCAGCATGATTGCTGTGATGATTGCAGCCCGGACTGAACACTTGGCGTATGCTGTTGAGGTAAAAATTAGAAGCAAAAAATAAGGTTGGGTATCCGGCCTATGGTTCCTGCACAGCAGAAATGAGATATTCCGGATTTATTGGGGTCTCGGTTATGCGAAGGCCGGTGGCCACTTCTATTGCCCTTGAAAGAGCCACGGGTGTGCCTATGGTTGGGGCTTCCCCAAGGCCCTTTGCCTTTGAAGGCAGCGTGGATTCGCTCCTGTGCAGGATGAGCCTGTAGCGCGGGACCATTGTTGCCTTCACTACCCCTGCATCGGCGATTGATGAGGTTATCATCTGCCCGTTGTCGTCGAACATGAGCCCCTCGTAAAGGGTCTGCCCTATGCCTTCTGCGCATCCCCCGGCATTCTGCCCTGTGGCATTGTCCATGTTGAGTACCTTTCCAAGGTCATAGTATGAGATGCATTCATCAACCCTGACCCTGCCATACCTGTCTGTACTCACCGTTATCAGGTTTGCGCCAAGGCTTGTGTAGGGCTTGTCATAGTGGAAATATTCATACGAATCCCACTTCCCATCAAGAAGCTTCGAAACAGAATATTTCCCGTACTTCTTTTCCACCTGCTCCCTGAGCTTGCGTGCTGCCTCTACAAGTGCGGATCCACCCATCATTGCAGATCTGCTTCCCCATGCGCCAACACCCTCCTTCAGCTGGTCAGTGTCGCCTTTCTGCCATTCCACTATTTCAGGATCAACGCCAAGCTCGTCGGCAAGGATTGACTTCACAAAGAGATCATGCCGCTGGCCATGTGCCGTTCCGCCCAGCCAAACCTTGATGCCGCGGTCTTCAACAAGTATCCTGGCAGTCTCGCCCGGCATGGTTGCCGGCACAAGGACAAACCAGCCAAAACCGAAGTTGCCCTTCTTCCTGTGCCCCTGGTAATCCATTGCCTTCACGGCCTGTTCAAGGAATGGCTTTGAAGCCTCAACGGTAAGACCTGTTGGGCTCTTGAAGGGTTCCCGGGTTGCGTTGATCATCCTGACATCTACAGGATCCATATGTAGCTCATCGGCAAGCTTGTCAACCATCCTTTCCATGAAAAATGCGGCTTCCGGCCTTCCCGCACCCCTGTATGGTCCCTGGGGCACCTTGTTTGTGAGGACGGACAGCGCATGTATGTGTGCATTGTTTATCTCATAGGGGCCGGTGATCTGCATGGCGATGAACCTGGATGAGAACTCCCCTGATCCTCCAGCAAATGCTCCACTGTCAACTATCACATCTCCCTTTATGCCAAGTATCCTGCCTTCGCGGTTGGCGTAAAGCTTCATCCTGCCCACAACACCACGTCCCGGCCTGCTGGCAAGGAGATGCTCCGAACGGGTTTCTATCCATTTCACCGGTCTGCCCTCCTTCATGGCGAGCCATGCGGCAACAACATATTCTGGATAGAAGCCGCCCTTCAGGCCAAAAGCGCCTCCGGTGTCTGTCTGTATGACCCTGACAGCATCTGGTGAAAGATTCATGACCTGGCAGAATCCCTGCTTGATGGTGTGGACACTCTGGGTGCTTATCCACACCGTGAGCCTCTTCCCGTCGTATGCTGCCACAATGCCCCTTGGCTCAATGGGATCAGTTGCTATGCGGTGGTTCACGAAGTGGTCCTCAATGACAACGGGCGCATCCACCTGGAAGTCTTCCCCCAGGTACCTGTCCGCAAGTATGTTTGATTTCAGCCCGGGATACATGGGATCAGCGGACAGTGCCTTCTCCGGGTCCACTATTGCAGTGAGGGGCTCGTAGTCAACATCAACGGTATCCACAAGATCCTCTGCCTCGTATGCATTCTCGGAATACACCGCCGCAACGGGCTGGCCCACGTACCCTACGTATTCCTTTGCCAGTACCGGGTGCTCGAGATACTCGAAACCGGCGCTTGCGCCTTCACCCACGGAAGCCATCTTCATGTCGATGTCCCTTGATGTTATGCCCCCGGTTATGCCCTTTATGCGCGCCCTTGGATACGGGCTCCTGACGAAGGCCAGATGCAGCATTCCGGGCAGGTTTATGTCATCCACGAAGTTTCCCCTTCCGGTGACCATCTTCTCTGACAGATCCATTGGAATCACCTGCCTCTCCTGACGGGGATCTCCTCCTCTGTGTACTCCCCTTCCTTTTCAAGGTTTCTCTGTGCCTCTTCTATGGAATCAACTATGCTCTCATAGCCAGTGCAGCGGCAGAGGTTTCCTGATATGGCTTCCCTGATCTCTTCTTCACTAACTTTCTTCTTTTTGTTAAGGAGCCAGAACGACGTCAGCACCATGCCAGATGTGCAGTAGCCGCACTGCAGGCCATGCTTGTCCACAAAGGCCTTCTGGACAGGATGCAGTTTGCCCGGGGTCTTGGAGAGCCCCTCGATGGTGGTGATCTTCTTTCCGTCCGCCTGGACTGCAAGTATGGTGCATGACTTCACTGCCCTGCCATCCATTATGACGGTGCAGGCACCGCAGTTGGTGGTGTCGCATCCCACATGGGTTCCAGTGAGTCCCGCTATTTCCCTTATGAAATGAACCAGCAGCATCCTTGGTTCAACTTCAGCTGTCTTTGTCTCGCCGTTTATTGTGATTGAAACTTCCTTCTCTGTCATTATTTCACGCCTCCTGATCTCCTGAATGCATTTTCAAGCGCTTCCATGGTTATGCGCTTCAGGATGTTTTTCTTATACTCAACGGATCCATATGTATCCGGGCTGGGTTGCGATTTCTCAACAACAATGTCGGCAGCCTCACTGATGACTGACTTATGGAATTTCTTCCCAAGAAGGTAGTCCTCAGCTTCCGGAATGTACATGGCCTTGGGCCCCATGGATGTGATGGCAATGCCAGCTTCCACAACAGCTCCGTTCTCGAGCCTCAGCTGCACCGCACTTCCAGCCACAGAGAAATTCCATGTGCCTTTTTCGAACTTCACGTAAGATCCGCCTGAGTGTTCCTTCCATACTGGAATGGATATCTCAGTCAGGACCTCATCATGTTCAAGGGCGGTGGTGAAGGTGTCCAGGAAGAAGTCCCTTGCCTTTATGTTCCTGTTCCCTCCCCTGCCCCTTGCCACGAATGTTGCCTTCAGCGCAAGCATAACCGCAGGGAGATCGTTGCTTGGATCGCCATGGGAGATATTTCCCCCCACGGTTCCCATGTTCCGGACAAGAGGATCTGCCAGTTTTCCCAGGGCATCCATGAGAATTGGGTACCTCTTCCTTATTGTATCGGAATATTCCAGATCAGAATCAACTGTCATTGCTCCAATCCTTGTGGCATTGCTGCTTTCCGTTATGTAGGAAAGGTCCTTTATGCCCGACAGGCTGATAAGGTAAGGAATGGCGGTTATCCTTGACTTGAGCAGGGGAATAAGGCTCTGGCCCCCAGCCAGGATCTTTGCATCGTCTCCATACTTTTCAAGGAGGTCTATCACCTCATCAACGCCGGTCGGGGCATAATATTCAAAAGCCGGTGGCATCATAGCCCAAATAATGATTTCAACTATTTAAATGAAGTTTTTATGTCAGGTAGATTATATTGATTTTGCCCTTTTTTCAGGCATCTTTTCAGTACTTTGTTTCACGGGAGCGCCATTCCGCCTTGTCCTGATGATCTCAGCCATTATGCTCACGGCGATCTCCTGCGGTGAAATCGCGCCTATGTCCAGCCCGATGGGTGTATGAATCGATGCGAGGAAATCCTCATCTATGCCAGCCTTCCTGAGCTCATCAAAGTCGTGCTTCGCCCTCTTCCTGCTGGCCATCAGGCCTATGTAAGAAGCTCCTGAGCTGGACAGGCTCTGGAGTGTTGGGATATCTCTCTCTCCCTTTGTCAGTATCACCACATAATCGCCCCTGGATATGTTCAGGTCATGCAGGTTGTAGTCAAGATCGCTGATGATTGTGTCTGGATGGTTTGCAAGGGATGGGGCATGATCGATGACAGTCACCTGGAAATCGCAGAGCTTCCCGAGCCCTGCCAGTGAATCCTCTATGTCATCCTTTCCTCCCTGCCCAATGATTATGAGCCTGTCCCGGGGCCTGTAGGCTTCCAGGAACACATCTATTGTGCCGCCGCAGAAGGTCTCCACATAGACCTCATCCGGCAGTTTCCTTGAGACAATGGCCTCCAGCCCTTTCCCGGATTCCTCCAGGTGAATCCTCAATGTCCTGGGGATACCTGTGGACATAACCTGTTCCGCTGCATCAAGGATCACGGAATCGGGGCATGCCCCTCCAAGGGTCCCGTATATTATGTCACCATTATGGACAATGACCTTGAATCCAGGCTTGGCAAGTGACGACCCATCAGTTTTCACCACAGTGGCGGTGACAAATGTCATGTTCTGTGAAATGAGCCTGTGCATTTCCTCTGCATATCCTATGGTCTCCATGCACAGTTATTGCTCACTTCAGATATTTCATTTTCGGATTCCAGCCCTCATGTGCCGTGGTGAATAATCCTTGGAAAGCTGGCATCCCAGTGCTAAAATAGGGACAGTGCCATCAGGGTAACGTGAAAGTATGTGCGGCGGTGCTGGCATCGGGCACGGGAACAAGGTTCGGAGGAGACAAGATATCAGCCATGATGGGGGGAAGGCAGGTTGTATGCCATGCCGTTGAAGACCTGGTGGCTGCAGGATTGGAAGAGATCATGCTGGTTGTGCGCCCTGAAACTGTGGCTGAGAGGCTGGCCTGCAGTGTCGAAGCAAGGATCGTCAGGAATGCACATTACCGGGAGGGCATGGCTTCCTCCATAAGGGCTGCAGTCAACAATGCAGGAAAGGACTGTGACGGATTGCTTCTTGTGAATGGCGATATGCCATTCTTCGGCCAGGCCAGGTACAGGGAAATGGTGGCAATATTCATGAGCAATCCGGACAGCATAGTGGCTGCCACAGTTTGCGGTGTAAGGAGAAATCCTGCCATCTTCCCCGCTTCAATGATGAAGGATCTGCTGGGGCTAAAGGGCGAGGACGGCGGGAGAAAGCTTCTTGCCTCACATTCCGGGAAAGTGGTGGAATATGCTGTAAATTCCATCACAGCGGTCATGGATATCGACACACCACAGGACCTGGAAAGGGCAGATTCAATATTCAGGATGGAGGGTAGGCGCACCTGACTCAGATTATTTCCATAAATCGCCGGCCATGGCCTGAGGAGGTCAGGAATACTGTCTTCACATGCCGCATGGTCGCTTAACGGTGCTCACAGGATGCGACATAACCTGCATCAATGCTTTCAGTTTTTCATTGATTTAAAGGGTTCAATATCATTATATCCAACTGTTCCAATACGGTTCAGTTGGCTCAGATAAAGTTACGTGACAATCTTGAGAATCTCTACAAGGTGAAGACGCTTGTGATCATATCATTCATCCTCACGTTCCTGCTGGAAAACCATTACATAAAGTTCCTGGCTGACCCCGCGCTTTCAGTGAAATTCAACACGTTCTTCAACAACGGGAGCCTTCTCAGCCTTTATGGCACACTCATAGGACTGCTGCTCACAGCGTATTCCCTCATCGTAACCATCATCCCCCTCTTCTCCTCAGACAGCCTCCAGAAACCCATCTTCAGCCAGATCAACAGCCTCTTCGTCTTCACAATACTGGACGGGATACTGCTCCTGATCATATTTTTCGCCGGCGGGCTTATACCGGACAACTCCTCATTCCTCTTTCTTGATTCCGAGATTTTCTTCTTCCTGTGTTTCCTCATAGGGCTCATATTCTGTGTGCTTACACTCTCAGACCTGTTCAGGATCATAAGGCGCCGCGGAGTCAGGAGATAGTACTCCAATATTTCTTATACATAACATTATAATCTATTCACGCACTTACTTAAATACTATATAAACAAAATGTAGCTATTAAAAGCATCTTCTTAAGGTGTAAGGCATGGTCATTTTGTATGGACCTGTGATGATAGAATTGGTGAATCTATGGTTGACAAGGCATCTATAGTTCTGGCATCAGGGACTGTGGACAAACTGATGGCGGGATCCATAATAGTGTCCGGAGCCGTGGCCAATGAAATGGAGGTCAATGTTTTTGTGACTTTCTGGGCGCTCATGGAGATGAGGAAGAATGCCGGCGAGAACACGAAACTTGGTGTTGAAGGCAAGGGAATGGAGAAACAGCTTTTCAGCATAATGAAAGAGAAGAAGGTCCCGTCATGGAAGGACACCCTGAAACAGGCCATGGAGGTCGGTGACGTCCATGTGTACGGCTGCGCAATGTTCGCTGACCTGATGGGAATCGGAAAAGATGACCTGGATCCCATGATCGAGGAAGTCATAGGTGTCTCACAGTTCGTCGATATGGCAAAGGATTCCAAGATGACCCTGTTTATCTGAATGAGGTGAATGAATATGGCAGAAGAAATAAAACCTGACAAGATTGTGGATGCAAGAGGGAGTTTCTGCCCCGGTCCACTTATGGAAATGATAAAGGCATACAAGCAGGCTAAGATCGGTGATGTAATATCCGTATATTCCACGGACAGTGGTACCAAGAAGGATGCTGCAGCCTGGATCAACAAATCCGGGAACCAGCTCATAGGCGTATTCGACAAGAACGGATATTACGAGATCGAGATGAAAAAGGTAAAGTGACGTGGTGAATATGGGCAATGGCAGGACGAACGTTCTGGTGCTTGGTGATGGTGCTGCCGGCATCATCATCTCAAACAAGCTGAGGCTTCTCACGGACCGTGAAAGGGTATCCATCTCCATTGTGGGGAACACCCCGCTCCACTACTTCAAGCCCGATGGGATCCACATCCCGCTGAACCTGAAGAATTACAAGGATAGTGTCAAGCCAACGGCATTTGTCATCAACCCTGGCATAGAATATATAAAGGACATGGCCACACACATTGATCCTGAGAACAGGAAGGTCACACTTCTTGGCGGAAAGACACTGGACTACGATATACTCATAGTGGCAACAGGTAACAGGTTTGCCCCGGACGAAATTCCTGGATACAGGGGAAGCGCAAACCACTTCTACGACCTGCCAAGTGCCATTGACCTCAGGGACCAGCTCAGGAAATTCA
>JAMCUV010000079.1 GCA_023379345.1 Thermoplasmatota archaeon | reverse complement strand
TGGCACGCACCGTTACAGGAGTCAACTCTGCAGTGGAAGACCTCCTTGGCATCAGTGAAGATCTGTTTCTCAACTCCGTGTTCGTGGAACAGGGAGAGATTGCCTCCCTGGTATCCGAGAACCGAGCCGTAAGGGAGAAGACCTTCAGCCATATCCTTGGGCTGAATCTCCTGCAGCAGTTTGCGCAGGATATCCAGGATAAGGGGAAGGAGCTTAAGTCTAAGCTTGAGGCCTTGCAGGATGCTGAACGCCAGCTTGCCGACACGCGGCAGAGGATCCAGGATACCGAGGAAGAAATCAGGGGATATGAGGCACAGATCAGGGATGCTGATTCCAGGCGCCAGGTCCTTGAAGGAAAACTGATGAAAGCCGACACTGATTTCCAGGAAGCCAGGGACAGGGTCAGGGAGCTCAAGGCTGTTGCCGAGAGGATAGGAGAACTTCAAAGGAAAAGAGCTGGCCTTGACAGTGAACTGTCACACAAGTCCCTTGAAATAGAAAAGCTGAAGCATGAATTTTCCGAAAAGGGTGGCAGGATCGACCAGGCTCTGGTTGACAATCAGGACAGCATAAGGCGGTACCTTGATATCCAGGCCCGACTGGGAAATAATCTTACAATGCTGCGGGATGTTATCAGGCAGCTTGAAAAGATAGGCAGTGATGAAAATGAACTGAGGAAACTGGCACCCGTTCACGCTGATTATGAGAAAATACAGAAGGAATACCAGGCTGTTGAGGAAAGAATGAAGTCCCTGGAACATGCAAACGGGGAGTTTGAGTATGCCTTCAGGGCCCTTGACCAAGCGAAGAAGAAGGCGGAGAGTATCGGCAATGAATTGAAGTCCCTGCAGGAAAAACTGTCCGGAACCATCCACGGCGATCTTGAGGAAGCTGCCCTTTCCAGCCGGAAAGCAGCACTGGATGCTGAAAGATCCACCCTGAATGAGAGCATGGGGGGGATCAGGGCCCAGGTGGGCCAGATCAACGATCAGAGAAAAAAGATCGTAACAAGCATAGAGGAGATAAAGCACTCAAGCGTGTGCCCGCTGTGCAGACAGGAAATCACGGAGGAACACAGAAGCAAAATCGTGGCAGACTACAGTACTGAGGATAATGGGCTGGTGGGCAGGATTCAGGAGCTTTCTTCGAGAAAGAGGGAACTTGAAGCCAGAAAGGCCGAAATTGACCATGAAATTTCCGCGCTATCTTCCAGCGAGCTGTCCCGGCTATTCGCCCTGAAGCGTGATCTTTCAACCCAGGACAGCGAGATCAGGACCCATGAGGCTACCATAAGGAGATACATGAAGGAACATGAGGAATACGTGAACCTTCAGGGAACCTATAGCCAGACGGGACAGAAACTGAAGGACTTAAAGGAACAGGAAGACCGGCATAATTCCCTAGCGTATGCCATCCAGAATTCAGGCCGGGATGATCTTGAAGTAAGAAAGGCCAAGCTTGATGCTGAAAATTCCAGAATGTCTGATGATCTTGCGGCAATTTCCGCCACTCTGGGATTCTCGCCGGATGCAGAAACCGGAAACAGGCTGACGGCAAGCCTAAGGGCACAGCAGGATGTCATTGGGATCAGGGATAAAATAACCGGCCTGGATGCGGAAATAAGAGCAGCAGAGTCACAGATGAAATCCATGGATACCGAGATATCAGAGTCACAGGACATTCTGAAATCAAGCCCAGAAGCTGAGAATGCTCTCATCATGGCACAGGATGCCCACAATGCGGCCCAAATGGAAATGAATGATCACACGAAAGCGGTTTCCATCATAAAGGGCAAGAGTGAGGCCCTTGAGATGTCCCTGAAGAAACTCAGGGAGGATGAGACTGCCGCTGCTGAACGTGTTGCCAAACTGGAGAAGATCAGGGGTGCGATTTCCGCAATGGACAAGGTCCGGTACTGTTTTGATAGGGACGGAATCCAGAAAACCATCAGGAAGGATTCCGCAGTGTTCATAACAAACATGATGAGGGAGTATTCCCTGGCATTCAACCTCAACTTTGATGATGTCAGGGTTGAGGAGGATATGGGGATACAGGTATCGCAGAACGGCAACATGGAGAGCGTTGACATGCTCAGCGGAGGAGAACGCACAGCTCTTGCCATTGCCCTCAGGCTTGCCATTGTGAAGTACGTTAACGACAGCATAAAGACCATGGTCATGGACGAGCCCACTGTGTTCCTTGACGAGGACAGGAGACAGAATCTGACAGATATACTCCAGTATACATTCAATGGGGAGGAGAACCCAATCCCGCAGATGATCATAGTGTCGCACCATTCTGAGCTCAGGTCAGTTTCAAACAACGTATTCGAGGTGACAAAGCAGAATGGCAGCTCCAGAGTCCAGCCGGCTGAGTGATAGGGGAATCAGTGGGGTGCCTGAAGCGAAATCCCATTCGCGACGCCCACGGGGAAATACTTAAATATATTTCCTGTCAATTTGGAGATGTCAGGTTTCGGCAAGGAGTCGGTTTGAGTTGAAAATAAGTGCAGTTATACCTACCATAAATGAGGAACACACAATAGGTGAAGTCATAGACGGCCTCCGCAAGCTTGGCGACGTGGAAATAATAGTTGTTGACACCAACTCGACCGACCGGACACGCGAAATAGCAAGGGAGAAGGGCGCACTTGTCATTGAGGAGCCAAGGAGAGGCTATGGAAGAGCCTACAAAACTGGGCTTGATAAGATCACCGGGGATGTTGTGGTCTGCATGGATGGGGACGGGACATATCCAACAAACGTTGTGGGGCCGCTCATTGATCTGCTCATATATGACGAGGTGGACTTCATCTCATGTGACAGGATAACTCTCAGGACCAGCAAAAGTTACACCACACTGCACTTCGTGGGAAACAGCATACTCACCAGGAGCATCGGCCTTCTCTTCAAGACCAGCCTGAAGGATTCCCAGAGCGGCATGTGGGTATTCAGGAGCGGCCTTTACAGGCAGATGAGGAACCTCAGCAACGGCATGTCATTCTCCCAGGACATAAAGATTGAAGCAATCAGGCTGGGGCAGTTCATAGAGGTCCCCATAAGATATGGCATCAGGATAACCAAGCCCAAGCTGAAGACCTGGCACGACGGCTTCTCAAACCTGTTCTATGTTTTTGTCAAGAGGGTAAACGGAAACTCCTGAC
>JAMCUV010000078.1 GCA_023379345.1 Thermoplasmatota archaeon | reverse complement strand
TCTGTTGGACTGAAGGTTGTCCATGTCTTCCAGGATGGCCTGGATACCTGGAAATCATCCGGGCTGGCCGTGGCATCGGTTGAGGAGATAACTCCAGAAGACCTGAGCTCCAGGCTTGATGAATACGTGATCCTGGATGTAAGGGAACCATTCGAGTGGAATATGGGCACAATAAGCAACAGCCTGAAGATACCCATGAATGAGGTGCCGGAGAAACTGGGCGATCTCCAGAAGGACAGGAAATACGCTGTCATATGCGCCCACGGCAACAGGAGCGAGGTGGTTTCGGTATACCTGGCAGACAACGGCTTCAGGGTTGCAAACGTCACTGGCGGCATGCAGAGGTGGGTTGCCGAATCGCTACCACTGGATGAAAGCTACTGAATTATCATGATTACATACTGGTAAGCTGATTTCCCCGGATAATCTATATTAACCCTGATGTATATGGTGTAGCGAAATGGAGAACATCTCTCTGGCAGATATGAAATGGGACGAGGTCTCTGACGGCAAGCTTGGAATTTTACAGAGCGTCATAAATTCCATGGGCAGCGGCATGATCAAGTTCCTGAAGTTCAAGCCCGGCGCTGTTTATCCAATGCATTATCACAGGGACAGGTTTGAGTGGGTTTACGTGGTGGAAGGCACCATTGAAACAGAGATAGAAGGTGCAAGGAAGACCATGAAGAAGGGAGATTTCCATTCATTCCCAGTTATGGTCAAGCATTCCCTGGTGGCTGGAAAATCTGGCGCCACCGTCATAGTGTGTGCCCTTCTCTGCAGGAGCGACACAAAGATGCCTGAAACAGGCGTCAGCTGACTGGAGTCAGCCATTTTCTGTATTCAGGCAGCTTCCCAGTGACTGCGTCAAAGTATGTTTTCTGCAGCCTCGAGGTTATGGAACCCTTTTTTCCGTTTCCCAAGGGAACACCGTCCACATTCACAACAGGCGTGATCTCCGCTGCGGTTCCGCAGAAGAATACCTCGTCTGCAGTGCAGAGCTCTTCCCTGTGGACCTCTCTCTCCTCAGTCTTTATTCCAAGATTCCCGGCAATCTCAATAACTGAGTTTCTGGTTATGCCCAGCAGGATGTCGGATTCCACACCAGGTGTGATAAGATGCCCATTCCTCACAAGGAATATGTTCTCTCCAGGCCCTTCCGCCACATAGCCCTTTGAGGAGAGCAGTATGACCTCATCGAAATCAGTGCCCTCAACATCCATTGACGCTATGATGGAATTGAGGTAGTTTCCGCTGGCTTTGGCCTGAACTGGAAGAATATCGGAGTTGATGCGCCTCCACGAGGACACACGGCATTTCACTCCTCCGGAAAGCTTGTCCCCGAAATACTGCCCAAACGGAACTGCGGCGATGGCAACGCTGACCTTCTTTCCTCTGGTTGACAGTGATATGTCATCGCTGGCATAGAAAGCGAATGGACGGATATAGCATGCCTTCAGGGCGTTTGCCCTCACAACCTCAATGATGGCTTCCTCCAGATCATTGGCGGAAAAACCCAGATTCATGTGGTACACACGTGCAGTGTCAAGAAACCTCCTGACATGATCACCGAGCCTGAAAATGGAAGCGGTTCCCGAATCCTCGTACGCCCTTATGCCCTCAAATATTCCGGTACCGTACTGCAGGGAATGTGTCAGGATTGGTACCCTTGCGCTGTCATAATCAACAATTTTCCCGTCTAGCCACACCTTGCCTGGCATTTTTCTCACACGATCAGATAGAAATTGTTTATAATGTCTTGTGTTCATGACTCATTTCCGACGGGAATCACACCGGAAAAGATTTTATGGACACCATGCGTTATTCTCTTACCTGATGGTGCAAATAAATGGTGGAAAGGGCAGTTACTGGTGAGGAAGGCTGGCTGGGCGGAATACGATCAATTTACTCCATCCTCCATGATGCCGAATCCCAGAACACAAGTTTTCCCATAATAATTTACCACGGGAAACATGTCACATACCACAGCCTGCTGTCAATGGCTGATTCCATGGCAGAGACCCTCAGGAAAAAATTCTCCGTGAAGAAAGGAGACAGGATTGGAATTGCACTGCCTCTGTCTCCCCAGTTCATGGTTACGTTCTTTGCTGCAATGAAGATAGGTGCCGTTGCAGTTCCAATGGATCATCTCCTTACGACGTGGGAGATGGAGAACGTCATACATTTCACCGGCCTCAGGGTTCTTGTGGCGGTCTACACCGCTGATATAACAGTGAAGCAGGAAAGCGGCATCTCCGGCATAATACTCACAAGGCTGCAGGAATTCCTGCCTTTTGAGAAAGCAGTATCCGTCACGGCAGGACAGATTGCCAAATCCGTGAAGCTTTCCACCACAGGCGTTTCCATTGCGTGGTTCAGCGAAATGATTTTCGAGCCCAGGGGTGAGGAGGAGCAGGTTGACCTAGAGCAGGACCCGGCGGTCATGTTTGTCTTCCCGTCCATAGATGGCGATCTCAGGGGTATAACATACAGCGGTTCAAATCTCCTGAACTCCATAGCCGGCATGAGGGAAAACCTCAGGATACCAAAGAGAAGATTCAGGATTGCCTCATCCACCCCTATTTTCTCTCCATCGGGCTTCCAGCTATCAATAATGCTTCCTGCCGTTCTTGGGGGGACTGTCATATGTGCATACGAAAGGAATGATTATGAAAGGCTGGCAAGGCTGTGCAGCCTTTTCGACTGCGACTACGTGTGCGGCATGCCCAACGATATATACTCAATGGCTGATGAAAGTGTACCGCTGCAGGGATCAAAGAGCCTCAAGGGAGCCCTTTGTCCCTCATATCTCATGAATGACAGGATCAGATCACTGTTCCAGGAGAAGTTTAAGGTTCCAGTGCTTGAATACTACGATGTCCCTGAGATGACCGGCATCACACACATGCAGCCTGCGGACAGGAACCAGGTGAGGCAGGGGAGTGTGGGACGTCCCCTCAGGGGAGTCACCCAGAAGATAGTGGACGAAGCTACAGGGGAAGATCTGGAAATCGGAAAGACCGGCCTTCTCCTTCTGGGAGGGAACCAGATAACCAGGGGATATTTTCCGGCAGAGGGCACTGAAGGTAACTTTTCCGGCGACATGCTGAAGACCGGCGATATGGCAAGGATAGATGAGGATAGCTACCTGTACGTGACGGATTATCACAGGGAATTCCTCATATCAAGGGATGTCATAGTTAGCCCGGCAGAGATTGAGAAATTTCTTTCCCAGGTTGATGGCGTCTCTGAGGCAGCGGTTATCGGCCTGGACACGGGGCAGGGAGATCAGAAGATAGTTGCCGTGGTCGCTCCGGCCAAGGATAAGGAGGTTTCAATCGACAGACTCAGGGAAGCGTGTGAAAGCAGGCTCTCAAAGGAGAAGGTTCCTGCTGAGTTCTACATCAGGGATTCCCTGCCAAAAAGCATAAGCGGAAGGATACTGAAGAGGATACTTATAGAGGAACAGGCAGCCAAGAAATAAACGAAATCATTAAAAAAATCCCTGAAAAGTTTTTCTATGTGGTTTCCTAACCATGCTCATGAATGGAAGCGGATGGACCAGGATAGCAGTAACAGTACTGGCTGTTGCACTGGCCTTTCTCATGGTCAATTCTGCTTTCCAGCAGCATGACGCCATTGCTGCATGGCCTGAGCCTGATATTTCTCACGTTTCAGATTCACTTCAGGCACTTGCAGATGCCCCATTCCTGGGCAAGGTTGTGAATGGATCCTCAGCCTACAAGGGAACGGAACAGATAGTGGTGATCCTGAACTACAGCAATGAGAGCAGACTGCAGTCATTCCTGCACAATCTTTCAGATCCATCCAGCCCGGAATATCACCGTTATATGACCGCCGATCAGTTCTATGCCAATTTCTCGCCTTCCGCCGCTGAATATGACAGGGCTGTGGCTTATTTCAGGTCCGCCGGCATGGTGAACATAACAACATACCAGGGCAGGAACACCATTGCCATGTCAGGAGACAGCCAGGCCATCAGCAATGCATTCCATACAAGCCTGGTGGGCGTATCTGAAAACGGCACTGTAGTTACAGGACCCTCATCCAATCCTGAGCTTCCACAGTGGCTTTCGTCACAGGTTTATGACATAGTTGGACTTGGAACATCTCCACAGCTTTCCTTCAGCCTGAACGTGGAGGGTGAGCTGAAACAGCTTGAGGCTGCCAGAGCCGATACGGCAGGAGGCTACCCAAAGGTAGGGTTCCTGAACAATGGAGCTGAAGCCCTCTACGGGACATACATGCAGGTTGCTTACAACGAAACCCAGCTGTTTGGCAGCCATTACGATAAGGGGGAGGTAATAGCCACCCTGCTCTGGTCAGGCAATTATACAAACAGCAATGGCAAGGTCGTTTATACAGCACCTTTCAATCCCTCCGACATTACAAAGTATTTCCAGGATTCATATCCGCAGTATCCAAACGGAACATATTCTGAGCCATTTCCAACAGTAACTGGGGTGCCAATAGACAACGCCACTCCTCCCGGTATTTCCGCGGAGAAGGATACCTCGGGAGCGACCATCGAAAATACTCTTGATCTTGAGATGGTTGGAAGCCTGGCTCCAGGGGCGCAGATATACAACATATACGGCCCCCAGGCAAGCACAGCCGATCTGACGCAGGCCTTTGCCACTGCACTGAATTTCCAGAACCTCACCGTAATATCCAATTCATGGGGCGGTTCCGACGGGACAGATTCAACATGGAACACATACCTGGAGCAAGCACAGGCTCGAGGCATAACGGTTCTGGCAAGCAGCGGGGATTCGGCCGATAATACAAGCAGCCCGAAATATGCTGGCCCGCCAGACATGGTGCAGTTCCCATCCTCCATTGGTTACAACACCTTCGGGGTAACTGCAGTGGGAGGCACAAACGTTACAATAAATACCACAACACTGAAGCTTGTGGAACAGGGTGCATGGTACATGCCATCGCCTGGCAAAACTGTTGGTACCACGGGAGGAATAAGTACCGTCTACACTGAGCCGTCATGGCAGATCAACTCATCCGCTAACTCTGTCCTGGATGGAAAGGGGAGGGGAGTGCCAGATATAGCTGCCCTTGCAAACAACACGCTAATATTTTATTCAAACACCACCGCAAGCGGTCTTTTCGTGGTCTCAGGAACCAGTGTTTCCTCGCCTGTTGAAGCCGGAATCATTGCAACAATGGATGCATATCTCAATGCCAGCGCAGAAACGCCGCTGGGTTTCGTAGATCCGCTGATATACAAGCTTGGAACCGGGCAGTATGATCCTGCATTCCTGAAGGAATCCAGGCTCTCAAGATCGCCGTTCTTCAACGTGTCCTATGGCGGGAACAGCCTTTACAACGTAACACCAGGATACAACCTTGTCACGGGCTGGGGATCAATAAACGCATACAATTTCATACAGGACAGCAACATTAAAAGGTATAACATATCATTCATTGAAACCGGCCTAAAAACCGGTACCGGATGGTCTGTTAATATTGTGGGGAGATCGTTTATCTCAGGCAGCGACAGCAGGTACGTTAACCTGAGCCTTCCCAACGGGACATTCCAGTATGAGATACCGCATGTTGGCAGCATGGTGGGAGTCCCGCCGCAATCGTTCATAAACGTATCCGGCAGAAACGTCACGGTTGATATCATTTTCAAATATGGATATGTGGTTAATTTCACCCAGACCGGGCTTCCGGCAAATGATACGTGGAACCTGAACGCCTGGAATTACAGCCGCCAGTATTCAGGCTACAGTGCAGCACTGTATTTCCCAAACGGGTCCTATAATTATACGGGGATGCCAACTGATCCAAACTACTATGGCCAGTCGGGCAACTTCACCGTAAAGGGTAAAGCACTCAATATCTCCATGATATTCAGGCATGGTCAGTTCAATGTCTCCTTCATAGAGCAGGGCCTCCCCATCAACCAGGAGTGGAGGGTAATGGCCCAGAATAGCACTTCAAACCAGACGTTATCAGGAACAACAGACAACATAACCTTCTACCTGTACGGAGGGCAGTACACATTCTACCTGTATCCATCAGGCTATGATGCGCCCAACATATCCCTTGTGTCGCTGAATACCAACGGCCAGAACCAGACTGTGTATGTGAACTACAGTTATGGGTACTTCGTGACCTTCAGGGAAACCGGCCTCTCATCCGGAACATTGTGGGGGATTTCATTCCACGGACTGACAAACATGACCACCGGTCAAACCGTAATTTTCGAGGTGCCCAACGGCACCTACAGGTACGATGTACGTGGCACCACAACTCCAAACGGCCCGTCATCAGGATACGTGAATGTATCAGGGAGCAACCAGACAGTGGTTATCAGCTACCAGGCACCAAAATCCTTCTTCCAGACTGAGGTTCTGTACCTTGTGCTTCTCTTCTTCGGCATAGTGCTTCTGGTGAGCGGTGTGTCTCTCATAAGGAGAAAGCACTGATCCATAGACCATGGCAGCATTCCGTGCCGTTCATATGCCCCATGGGAATAGGGGATGGGAAGACAGCAATGAATGACGCAATCCGCGGGAAGAAACTTATCCTGGATACATCCGCCATCCTGTCTCGCAGGGTTAGCCTCATGCAGGGAAATGTGGTCACAACGCCATCTGTGCTGGATGAGATAAGGCTGGGAAAGATTGCCAGATACACCGGTTTCAGCAGCGACATGATGGACATACTGGCACCCGGAAGGGAAAGCCTGTCTGCTGCGAGGGAAGCGGCGGAGGCCACTGGGGACCTGCACGAACTCAGCAGCACTGACCTGGACGTCATTGCCCTGTGCCTTGATCTTCATGGCATTCTGGTGACGGACGACTATGCCATGCAGAACGTGGCAAGCAGGCTTGGCCTTGAGTTCATGGGAGCCGACCTGAAGCCCATTGACAGGGATATCAGGTGGCAATACCGCTGCACGGGATGCGGAAAGACATTCCAGCAGCACGTTGAGATATGCCCGGTTTGCGGTCACCAGACAAAGAGGGCGGTAAGGTCTTATAAAAAGCGCCAATAGTGATTCATGATTGATATATCGTTGCCACTGGACTGGAACCTGATCACATATCCCGGGGATGCAAGGTACGAGCATTATGACTACATGACACATGAGAAGAATGGAGTGCATATCACAAGGGTCATCATGGAAACACATTCCGGCACCCACATAGATGCGCCGTTCCACGCACTGCCAAATGGAGGAACAATGTCGTCCATACCGCTGGAACATCTCAACGGGCCTGCCACTGTGGTGGAAGTTAAGGGGAATGCCATAAATGCTGAGGACATTCCAGGCACCGTGGAGAAGAGAGTGTTGTTCAAGACAAAGAATTCAGGGCTTTATGACAGATTCCATGAGGATTTCTGCTACATTTCAGAGAGTGCGGGAAAAAGGCTTGTTGAACTTGGCGTGGAAACAGTGGGAATTGATTACCTGTCCATTGAGCAGTTTGGAACCAGGGGAATGAAGGTGCACAAGATACTGCTGGAGAAGGGCATAGCCATAATTGAGGGGCTGATGCTGAAGGACGTGAAGCCAGGCAGATACGATCTCATGTGCCTGCCCATCAGGATCGACACGGACGGGGCTCCCTGCAGGGCGGTCCTGAAGTGAGTCACTGCCTTCCGGCCACAGCACAAATCATATTTATAGTGTAAGTGAATTTTGCGCCATGAAGGTTCTGGTCTTTGCAAAGCAGATACCTGATGTGAACAGCATCAGGTTCGATACAGCCACAAACAGGATTGTCAGGGAAAATGTTCCTCTCTCAATGAACTCATTTGACAGGAAGGCCGTTGAAGAGGCAATCAGGATGAAGGAGAAATATGGATTCCACACCGTGGTCGCAAGCATGGGACCGCCGCAGGCCGCCGATATCCTGAACGAATCCCTGAAGATGGGTGTAGACGAGGCTTATCTCATAACGGACATGAAATTCGGGGGCTCCGATACGCTGGCAACGTCCAGGATACTTGCAGGTTTTGCTGAAAAGATAAAGCCGGATATAATCCTTGCAGGCAGGTACTCGCTTGACGGTGAAACTTCCCAGGTGCCGCCTGAAGTTGCCACAATGCTGGGGTACAGCTTCAGGTCATCAGTCTCAAAAATCGACATTGATACGGCTGGAAACACTCTCACTGTGGACCAGGACCGTGAGAATGGAATTGAGAGGTACCGGCTCAAGATTCCGGCAGTGCTTTCCGTCAGTGAAAAAATAAACAGGGCAAGGGCCGTGAAGCCCGATGTTCCAGATATGAAGGATCGGGTCATCACGGTGGATTCCGCGTGGCTGGGACTTGACATAGATGGAAAGGAATTCAGCCCCACTGTGGTGACTGGCACACAGCCTATGGAGAATTCCAGGAAGGTTGCAATGCTTGACTTCGGGGATGGAGTTTACGGCAGGATCATGGAACTCATGAAATCAGCAAGATCACCAAGGTCAGAAGATAACATGGAATTCCATATGCCGCCACATGTTGATGGCAATCCTGTGGCACTGGGAGTGGCAGTGGGCGATCCGCAGACGGCAATGGAAATAGCGTCACGCATCTCGCAGCTGGCCGCGCAGCATCCCATGAATGTGGCCATGATCGGCAACATTCCTGCGGATAAATTGAGTGGAATTGCCTGCCATGATCTCTATTATGTGGATTCACGGGACTACATGTCCCTGGCAGGATCAATCCTTGACTTCATAGGGAAGCATGAACCCGCATACATTGTGTTCCCGGCCAATTCAGACGGAAGGGACGTGGCTTCCGTTGTTGCGGCAAAACTTGGTCTTGGCCTCACAGCAGACTGCGTGGACCTGCAGGTTGAAGACAGGAGGCTCGTACAGTACAAGCCCGCCTTTGGAGGCAGCATAATCGCAAGCATATACTCAAGGAAAACTCCAGCAATGGCCACAGTCAGGCCCGGGATGTTCAGAAGGCTAATATCTGCGGAAAAGCCCAGAATTCATGACTTCCCGCCAGGCAAAGGGTCAGGGCAGGAACTCATTGAGACAATACCCGTTCCATCAGAATACCGGCCGCTCAATTCAAGCGATGCTGTAATAGGCATAGGAAGAGGCATAAAGAAACGCGATACAATCAGGGAGGTGCTGAAACTTGCAGATGCGCTGAATGCATCGGTTGGGGCAACAAGGCCAATGGTGGACATGAATTTCCTTCCCAGGCAGCAGCAAATTGGTCTCACAGGAATGGCAATCTCGCCTGCCTTCTATATTGCCCTTGGCATATCGGGCCAGGCAAATCATGTGGTGGGAATAAGGTACGCAGGGAAGGTCCTTGCAGTGAACAGCGATCCTGCTGCAGAGATATTCAAATATTCGGATTACGGCATAGTCTGTGATGTGAATGAATTCATCGAAGGCTTCATGAGCTATCTGGGTAAGAATTCTGGGGAAAAATGATCAGGGCTTCTGGAATACGAACACATACTCGTGCTTGAAGACGTAGAATCCCGACTTGAGAGCCCTGTATCTCCACAGGTTCTCGCTGCTTCTCTTGCCGCGGGTGTTCTGGATGTCCTTCACAATTATCCCCTTGATCTTCATATTCAGGGAGGAAACGGCATCCATGCACCTGAATCCAAGAGGAACTATTTCTCCGTCCCGGTAAGCATCGCCGATGACCAAGCCCATGTAACCTCCAGGTTTCAGTACGTCAATGGACCTTTTCACTATCTGCGTGAACCTGGACATGAAGCTCTCCATGTCCGGCGAGGTGCTGAGATCAGCCTGGTCGTCTGAAAACCTGATGATGTCCCAGTACGGTGGATGCAGCAGCACCATGTCGAAGTGTGATATTCCGTTCCTTTCCATCACTTGTTTCAGATCAACCGTGTAGGAATCCCCGAGAATTATATCTGCCCTTGTTCCGGTCTGCTGAAGTGATTGCACAACCTCACTTGTCCTTGAAAAGACTTCAGGGTTAATCTCTATGCCAACGGAATTTCTTCCCATCCTGATGGCCTCAATCAACGTTGTCCCAGATCCGCAGAACGGATCAAGGATCCAGTCCGATGTCCTGGTGTAACGCATCATGAGCTGGTGCGGTATCTGTGGAACAAAATTCCCCCAGTACCATCCCTTATGTCCTGCCTCCCGGTCACGTTTCCCCAGGATCCAGAGGCTGTCTGTCCTGATCTCGTCATAGGCCTTCCACAGGTTTATGTTGAATTCCAGTGAACTGGACTTTCCGGAATTGCCAGTATCCTTCATGACAGATTTTACGTAATAGTGTGCCCGATCAACTCCCCTGGATCCAAGAATCCTGTTCATATGGTCAAGAATCACTGACTTCAACGGCTCTGGAGCATCATCAGCAAGCCTGACCGCATTAGCGGTTTCCTCCTTGATCTTATTGAGGTCACCCTCTGCAAGAAGGCTTTCACAGAGAACATGCAGCCTTTTGAGAGGTTCTGCAATGGTATTTTCAGAAGTTATGGACATTTGATGCTTGTCAGTTATTGAACATAAAATTTTAAGATTTGCACAAAAATAAAAATTTGCTTTCAGAATTTTGCTGGTCAAGGGGAATTCGGTTCAGATGATCCTGCATTCCAGCCATGATGTGTAAGACCAGGCACTGCAGCTTCAGTCAGAGTTCTACCATTATCTGGCCGTTTTCCACCTTGGCCTTGTAGGAATGAAGCGGGCCGATATCTCCTGAACCTTCCGGCGGGCTGATAACCGATCCGTCCTTTGGGTTGAACACTGCGAAATGATTGGGGCATATGAGTGTATGATCATCCATGAAGCCTTCCGAGAGATCATAATCTTCGTGCGTGCAGTAACACGACGTTGCGTAATAGTTTGCTCCGTCTCTTATGAGCAGTACCTCTCTTCCTTCTATGTTCGCCTTGAAAAGGTCCCCGTCCTTCATGGCCCCTTCCTTGGC
>JAMCUV010000077.1 GCA_023379345.1 Thermoplasmatota archaeon | reverse complement strand
GTGTGCGACAGGATCATCCTTCTGCAGCAGTATCTGTGAAGGTGGAGATCATCCATTGTGGACGCAATCTCCTCAGGGGTAGGCTCCCTTCCAGAAGCCCTGATCTCCGTCATCTTCTCGCTGAACTTGACATAATCCGATGCTATGACCCTTCCGCAGCTGAAACATCTTACAGGTATAATCATTGTGTCATCACCTGTAGGACTTCTGCCTCTTTGCTCGGGCACCCTTTCCTGAGGGTTTCTTTGGCATCTTTCTCCTTATGTCATTCACAAGAAGGGTTCTATCGTACTGCCTGAACATCTCCTCGATCTTGTCATCCTTAAGGAATTTCACTATCCCCTTTGCAATGGCAGTTCTTGAAGCATCAGCCTGGCCGGTCATTCCTCCTCCGGCAACTTTTACATCAATGTTCACTTCATTGGCCCTATCCCCAATTATAAGGAGGGGCTCCTCAATCTTCTGCCTGAGAATCTGAACGGGGTGAAATTCCACAGGATACCCGTTTATTGTCACCTGTCCGTTGCCTTTCTTGGTAACGGCCCTGGCTATGGCAGTTTTCCTCTTGCCTGAGGTTACTACTACGTTCTGTCCCTTCATTTTAATACTTGCCTCCAAGTCTTTCTGCTACCTTGCCAAGGGTGACAAAGCCGCTGACCTTGGAATTCTTGACTTTTTCCACGGTTTCCATGTCCTTGCCGGCATATTCCTTTGGAACACTGCTGAATACAAGGCATCTGGAAAGTGCATCCTTTCCCGTGGTCTTCTTCTTGGGAAGCATATCTCCTATGGATCTTCGCAGGATCTGATTTGATGTCCTGGGATAGTATGGACCCTTCCTTACGCTTCCAATATCCAGTCTTTCCCTGAATTTCTTCAGTACAAATTCCTCTGATCCAGTTACAGCAACATTTTTGGCGTTTACAATGACAACTTCCTCTCCCCTGAGCAGCTCCTTAGCCACATGTGCGGAGAGCCTGCCGTAAATAAGGTTAGTTCCGTCTATAATCTTCAGCATTATCACCCCACTATCTTGATGCCTGTTCCTTTAGGATTTTCATGGGCAACATCAACAAGGCTCTTGAACTCTGCGCCAGAATCACTTAGCTTCTGGATTGCACCCCTTGATGCCTTGAGGGCAGCTATGGTGACCTTCCTTTCGAAATAACCTGATCCTAGAAGCGATCCAGGGACGACTATGATATCTCCGTCATTGGCCAGCTTATCAATCTTTCCCACGTTCACGCTGGCGTATGATCTTCTCCGGGAATTGATTCTCTTGGCTACGTCTCTCCAGAACACTGAACTGTTTTCCCGTGAAACCTTCAGGAGTTCGTCCACAGTTTCCTTCAGGACAGTACTCTCTTTGTTGTTAGATTTAATTGACATGGTATTCTACCGATACTCTCTCCGCATTGTGAATCCATAATAAAAGTTTTCTCAAGCTTACGTCAATGGTTCTATGGGTCGACTTCATCATTTTGGCTCCACGGTGCCAGCACGAATCTAAGAATTCCCATTAATTTGTAGAACTCGGATTCAGTTATGGCGGACCTGGCCAGTATTCTCCTTATCATGATCAAGCTGTTCTGCATCTTGTAATCCGGATAACCGTATTTTTCCATTATTTCACGTATCTTGCCGTTGATAAGTTCCATTTCTTCGCCTGTGGCCGGATCAGGAATGTTAGGATCGGATTCCGGTAAATGCTTCAGCATTTCATACAGTACTATGGATACTGCATGGGATAGGTTGTAAACAGGGTACTCCGGATTGCCAGGGATATGAATGAATGCATTGCAGATCTCAATTTCCGTGTTCCGCAGGCCGTCGGCTTCCCTGCCAAATACCAGCGCTATCTTTTCCTTTCCTGGTGTATGGATGTTCCAGAAATCCCATGGGGTAACCGGGAGCCTTCTGAACTTCCTGTCGCTGAGTGTCTGCTCGCTGGATGTGGCTGCAACAACAGTGCAGTCCGCAACTGATTCCCTGAATGTAGTGAACTTGCTTGCAGAGAGGAGTATTTCCTTCCCGCCCATTGATCTTGCAAGAGCTTCATCGTCGATTTCAGGGCCGTTCACTATGCGTAAGTCATGTAAACCGGCATTTCTCAGAAGCCTGGCCACAGCACCTATATTGCCCTGAATTTCAGGCTCCACAAGCACAACGCAGACCATTTCTGACATCTGCTGGAGTGCTGTGGAAAAGTTCTGGATAAAATTCTCTTTCTTTTCCTTGAGTTCAGACTTACTCTGGGTTCTTCTGTTCAACCTTGGCCTCTTCCTGAGTTTTTTCTTCAGAAGCAGCCTCAGTAGTTTCAGCCGGCTTTTCCTCAGGCTTAGGTGTCTCTTCCCTCTTGTAACTCTCCCTTATCTCGATGTCCTTTCCCGGAATATATTTCCTGATGTCTGAGACAAGCCTGAATTTGGCCTCAAGCCAGGCAACGTCGAACTTGGTCTTTTCAGGTACGGAAATGGAAATAACGTCTCCATTCTCCTCTACGCTGAACTCCCCCGAATCAACATTATAGTTGTAGTCTATCAGTGCCCTGACCTTGTCAGGCACCTGGTCAACAACACCAAGTACAGTGTATTTGTACAGGACCGGTTTGCCTGCCCACTGGTGATTGTAATCAACAAGAACTCTACCTGGTGTGACGGATATTACCTTCCCTCTTCGGCCACCTATGGATACTTCCTGGCCAGGCACAGGGTCAATCTTCTGTCTCTGGAATTCCCTGACTGTGTGGACCTTTATGTTCTTTGGGTCCCTCAGGCCATAGGCATCCTCAGCCTTTATGGAAACCTCATACTCCTTTCCGGTTTCAGCCTGTTTCAGGGATTCGTTAACCTCCTTGAAGAGTACGTCTGATCCCACAATGAGCACTGTTTCCTTGTATTTAGTATTCTCATCAAATATACCGTTGTCTCTAGCTAGCTGTTCGTTGTTCGTTGATACCAATTTCTTGTCTTCCCCAACGTACATCTCGAAGTTGATTCTGATAAAATCCCCGTCATTCATCAATTCTCACCAAATGTTGGTAATGTGGCGGAGAGTAGAAAAATGTATTTATAAATATCGAAGAGAAGTTCATCTCAGGAGGTAATAACACCCGTTGAACCATCCACATAAACATTTGTGCCGTCATCAAGCCCCTTCAGAAGCTTTGTGTTGTGTATGAATGGTATGCCTGTTTCAGAGAGCTCCTCCTCGCTGGCATGCCCGATGCCCTCAAGGAATATGATTCCGGTGAAATCCGCAAGGTCAGAGATCCTGGCACCCCTCAGGTTCTTTGTAACGTATATGTCGCCAGATCTGTCCAGCTTTGATGTTACAGTTCCCTTGAAGTTCTTTCCCGAGGGATACCCTCTTCCCATGAATTTGCCAATGGTGGCCACTCTCACATCATTTGTGCCTCCGAAAAGGAAATACGGTGCACCTGAAGTGACAACGACACGCTCGCCTTTCTTGAGGCCTGTCTTTTTCTCAACTGCAGACATGATGTTTTCGAAGTCAGAAAGGTCATTGCTTGAGTTCTCAATCAGCAACGGCACCACTCCGGAATAAAGGCTAAGCTTGTTTGCAAGCCCCCGTAACGGCACCGCGGAAATAATGGGGATTCCAGGCCTCACAGCAGATATCATCTTTGGCGTGTTGCCCGTCTTGGAGAACGTAACTATGGCACTGGCCTCTATCTCTGATGCAACGATCTTGGAAGCACGGGCGATGGAATATGCAACATGGTTTCCTAAAAACTCACGTGGTTCAGCGTAGTTTGAGCTCCTCGATTCAACAAATTCTGCTATTTCATTGAGGTATCTCACTGCAAGGTCCGGATAGTCCCCAACGGCACTTTCCTCAGACAGCATCACGGCATCGGTGTTGTCCAGAATTGCGTTGGTGACATCTGATACTTCGGCCCTGGTAGGACTGCTGGACTTAACCATGGATTCCAGCATCTGTGTGGCCACTATGGCAGGAACACCATGCTTGTGTGATTCTTCTATAATGTGCTTCTGGGCCATGGCAACCTCCTTCAGTGGGAGCTCCACACCCAGGTCTCCCCTGGCAACCATCACAAAGTCTGATACCCGTGATATCTCCTTGATGTTCACATATCCGCTCTTGGTTTCAATCTTAGATACGATTAACTGGTCTCCGCCCCTTTCAGAGACTTCTTTCTGCAGGGTCATCACGTCTTCCTTCCTCTGGACGAAAGACTGTGCAAAAAATTCCACTCCGGCAGCGACACCCTCCTGGAGAAACTGCAAGTCACGTTCGGTCAGAGTCCCCAGTGGGAGAAACTTGCCCGGTATGTTGACTCTGCTCCTGTCCCTCAGATCCCCAGCATCAAGAGATTCAAGCCAAATGGCCGATGAATCCTTGGAGAGGACCCTCATCCTCACTCTACCGTCACTTAACAGGAGGGTTTCCTTTGGCTCAAGCCCCTTTGCTATCTCCGGGTGGCTCAGCGTTATGTCACCTTCAGATCCACCAAGGGAAAGCCTCAGCTTCTGTCCTGCCTTCACAAGCATGTGCCCGCCAGGAAATGTGCCGGTCCGGAGTTCCGGCCCCTTGAGGTCAACCATAACCCCAACATGCATCCCTGTCTTCCTGTTCAACGATTCAAGTGTTTCCTTTACCTTTGCAATATATCCCGCCTCAATATGGGCGGTATTGATCCTGATACAAGAAAGTCCATAACGGTACATCTTTTCCAGCACATCAGTCTTGAAGCTGGAAGGCCCTATGGTTGCGACTATTTTTGTCCCTGCCATTATTGAGAATTAACTTGGACTATATAACCGTGCAATTGTCCTCTCGGCACCATGGCACAGGCATTGGGATTCGTTAAATATTATCTGTCAGGACCGATGTGCCTATGAGGAAACCTGCAAAGGCTGACAGTTCAGCGCTGTTAAGATATGATGAATCAAGGCCGCTCTCAAGGACTATGTCCACATCGTTTTCCTTTAAAAATTCCTTCACAACTTCATCCTGAGGTTCCATCTCCAGGCTTCTGAGGTTGCGCCTGTTGTATCCATATATAACGCCATCCATTGGCTCGATTTCTGATAGAAACCGCAGATCATGGAATTCAATCAAAACTTCCATTCTGTAATCCCGTGCAACTCCGGTGAGTTCCTTCACCGCTGTTGTGGGCAGGAAATCCATTATGAGAAGAATAACATCGCTGCCTGCGTTGTATGCATTCTCCACCATAGCAGGAGTGGAAATGAAGTCCTTGTCAAGGATGGGCAAGTTAAATTCCTGGCAGATGCTAAGGTCCTCATATGAACCTCTAAAGTATGAAGGTTCGGTGAGAATGCTCATGCCTGCGGTTCTGGCATCAATTTTATTCCTGAAATAGTCACGCACAGAGGGGTATCTATCATTGGAAAAGCCTGACGGCGACTGTCTCTTGAACTCCTTTATAATGCCTGGCCTTCCACCTGCCTTTATGCGACGTAGTTCCCCTATTAGGCTAATTGTTTCTCTTGTCCTGGAATACTGGAAATGCGGTCTCCCAGGGTTGTTCATGTAGATTGTTTCAACAGTGTTCATGCCGAAAGGAACTCCCTGATTATGATGTCCCCGAATTCAGAATAATAACTTTCTGGGTGGAACTGTATCCCATAAATTCTCTCATCCTTTGAATGGAATGCCATTATTGTGCCATCTGTGCTGGACACAGCATCAACAGTTATCGCACTTGATGGGGTTATGGCCAGGGAATGATACCTCACTGCATGAAAGTTGCCGTTTATTGCCTTCAGGATTCCACCTCTCAGGTTGGAAATGGTGTCCACCTCGCCATGGTAAAGTCTGTCAGTCCTGTAAATTCCTGACCCCAGGTGATATCCAAGTAACTGATGTCCAAAGCATATACCGAGAATTTTTTTGAATTCCGTTTTGGATATGAAATCAAGGGTATTTCCGCGATCGCCGGGATTGAGCGGGTTTCCTGGGCCGGGAGAAATCACCAGGAACTTGAATTTAGCAGCGTATGCAGGGTCCGGAAGACCATCATTTTCAAACAGTTCAACTTCTGCGCCTGTTCTCCTGATCATATCAACAATGTTGTAGACGAAAGAATCATGGTTGTCGATAACCATCACCCTCATGATTTCACTCCTGAAAGCACTGTGCCTGCCTTGGCAATGATCTCCTCAACTTCCCTCTCAGGGACTGAATCCTTGACAATGCCTGCTCCTGCCTGTGTGTAGGTCATGTCATGTGTCCTGAACATCGTCCGGATGCCCAGTGCCATATCGGCGCCATCTAACCCCATAAGCCCCACAGATCCTGCATAGCCTCCCCGGGGGACCTCCTCATGGCTGTCTATTATCTCTACGGCTCTCCTTTTTGGCGCCCCGCTCACGGTTCCCGCAGGAAACACGCTCAGAAGTACATCAAGGGGGGAAACTGCATCTCTGAGTCTTGATTCCACTGTGCTCACAAGATGTATTACAGAAGAGAATTCCTCAGGAACCATGTCACCTGTAACCTTTACAGTTCCCGGATCGCTGATTCTGGAGAGATCGTTCCTTGCAAGGTCCACAAGCATCCTGTGCTCGCAGAGCTCCTTTGTGTCAGCCAGCAACTCCATTATACTTCCGCTTGAATTTGTGTCTTCCCGAGTCCTCTGCCTGGTTCCAGCTATGGGGTTTATGAGCGCATGTGCCCCTTCCTGCCGATAAACATTCTCAGGGGAGCTTCCCACAACCTCCACATCTCCGAATTTATAGTAATACACGTAGCGGGATCTGTCATTGACCAGAAGATGCTTCAGAAGCCCGAAACTGTCCACTGAATCAGGGATGCGGAACTGTTGGGAAATGACAGCCTGAAGAAGCTCTCCCTCCCTTATCCTGTTTCGAACGTCCCCTATGCTTTCTCTGAGTGTTCGCTTCTCTCTGTCATCAATCTGCGGCCTGGCACTTCCAATGACCGGTACACCGGAAGGCCTATTGAAATTGCCAGTTTGGGCCGAATCAGGAATGATATATGAGAAATGAGGCCATTTGGAAGAGTTCTTCAGCCTGATTCCGAAGACCTCCTCCACCATGTCGTAGGAAAATATGACCGGAGCCATACGGGAACCATTGGTGTTGCCGTTGCGATGCTGCGCTTCCAGCATCTTTATGAACTCGCTTCCAGGCTTCCCTCTTCCTGATAGGGGTGCAGATGCAGTTGTCAACAGCAGTTCTTCCCCCACCAACCGGCTTTTATCATTGAATCTGCACATATATGCAAAATCTGCATTCCTTGAGATCAGATCAGGAATTCGTGCGTATGCGCTGTCTTTCACGGCTCACCACCTCCATGAATTTGCCCATAAGCTCAGTATTCTTCTTTCCTGGATAGGATTCGATTGAACTGCTCACATCCAGAAATCCAGGATGCACTTTCATTACGGCGCCGGCATTCTCCGGGGAGATTTTCCCGGCCAGGCCCATCATTTCATTGAATTCTGGCAAATTTTTTCCCTTTATAACATCCACAACCGGTATTCCTGTATCGATGAGGACAAGATCAGCGCCGCAACTGATACGGTCTCTGCCAGTTTTTACTGCAGATGGCACATCTCTGGTCCTTATGACTGATATGACCTTCTTTCCCGTCTGCTCTCTGACCCGTGAGATATCTTCGCATGTGTGATCAAAGTGAAGCTGAACGTAATCCTGTTCACCATAATTCATCAGAACGCTATGCATGTCAGTATGCACTGTGGCTACCACGGCGCCTGCCTGTTTCAACTTCAGTACCAGATCCATTGTCCCCTTCCTTGGAGAGAGATCAGAAAGCACCACGCCCAGGATAGCCGCTCCCATTCTGAGAGCATCCATGCCGTCTTCTACGTTGGTTATTCCGCATATTTTCACGAAGGGAGCATTTTCATGCAAATTCAACAATCCTCCTGAGGTGAGCATAGGCGGCTCCCGAAAGAATGCAGTCAAGCGCCCTGCCATAGGCCTCGTCAAGGCGGTATTCGCCGCTGGCTGCAGCCAGGGCCGGTGCTGCATTCAGGGCTATGAATTCTGCGGTGGTCCTGGATTTTCCTGAAAGTCCTTGAACAGTAAGGGCAAAGGATTTAGAAGGATCTGATGTTTCAATGGCATCTTCTTTGGGGATGGTACTCATAAATTTTTCTGGATTAATGATGATCTTTCTGCTTCCGCGAGCATGAACGTGAAGGAGTACAGTTCTGGAAAATGGTGAGACCTCGTCCATTCCGTCATCGGCATGCAGTGAATACCCTGTTTTGCCTTCTGCCTGCATGAATTCTGCATATATCTTCTGGATGTTGGCGTCTGCAGCCCCAAGAACTACTGTTGCAGGATCGGCAGGATTGGTGATGGGTCCGAGATAGTTAAATACCGTCTTGTGGGCAACAACCTTCCTGGGAACTGCGAATTTTGCAAAACTGTCATTGTGAAGCGGAGCAAGCAGAAATGCGAAGTTCAGTGCCCTGATCCTTTCTCTCAGCCCATCTCCATTGAAATTGAAATTATAGCCAAGGTGCTTCATGAAATCGGCGCTTCCCTTATGGTTTGAAGAGCCAAAGTTGCCGTGCTTAACAACAGTATGCCCCATTGCGGAAACAACCACAGAAGCTGCAGTGCTCACGTTTATGGTGTTTTTGCCATCCCCGCCGGTGCCAACGATATCAATTGCACCGGGTATACGTGGAAGAGAAGACCTCTCCCTCACAGCGCGGGAGTATCCTGAAATCTCATAACCGTCAATAAGCTCAGGTTTGGCCTCCCGCAGAAAATTTGTTTTTTCTTCGTCTGACGACCCGTCAAGAAGCTTTTTCATCCTGATATATGCAGATTCCGAGTTGTCATTCTTCATTTCACGTTCACCCCTTAACATGATCCTGAACCTCCCCGATCTGCCGTTGAAGCGCAACGAAATCTTGAAGCCGGTTTTCCCTGACCATAGGTACCAGCAGAGTTCCTATGGCCACCCCCTTTGAACCCAGGTCCATTATCTTGCCTATCTGGTCCATTGATCGGATGCCAAAGCCGAAATTCACTTCCCTGCCGGGTAGGAGATCCAGTATTCTCCTGGAAACCTCCTCAAGATCATATGGGATGTGTATTCCAGTGGCAGGCTGAAGGCCGTAGTATATCCATGATTCGGTCATTCCGCTGATCCTTTCTATGACCCCATCAGGCGTGGCCGGATTGAAGAACGGTATGAAATCAATGCTGTCCTGAATCTCGCCTATTACATCAGCAGCTATGGAACTGTAATCAACCAGCAGGTCCGGAACTATTACTCCGGAAAAGCCGGAGTCCCCGAGGTGAGGAATAAAATCAGACGACTGTCGGGCAAGATCGCGGTAGTACGTGAGAAGATAAGTCCGGACACCCTTTTTTCCCAGTATTTCAGCATACTGCTCCAGATGGCCGTTGTGAAAATTCTTTTCCGCAATTTCATGCGTCTCTCTTATCTCGGGTCCATCGTATCTGGGATCAGAAGACGGGAATCCCACTTCAACATATTTTACAACTTCGGGGTCTACCTTCTCAATAAAGCCATAGAGTGTTTTGTGATCCGGGAACGAGGAGGTGAAATACAGTATGGTGGAAGGGCTGTTCATTGTTCATCCCTGAAAATGGACATGTCAAGCAGTCCATGCCCGCTCACATTCACCACAACTGTCTTTTTTTCATCCTTATGTCTCCTTATGTAATCAATGGCCGTGGCAATGGCATGCCCGGATTCAGGCGCTGCAACAATCCCCTGGGTCCTTGAGAATATCTTCAAGGCATCTATGACGCTTTCCTGGTTTTCGTCCACTGTCTTTATCCTTCCCGTATTGACCAGCATCGATAGGGACGGAGCCGCGCCGTGATACCTGAGTCCGCCGGCATATATTTTCTCCGGCATGAAGTCAGCCCCAAGAGAGAACATCTTCACTGACGGTAGGATCCTTGCAGTGTCCACATAATCGTATTTATACTCTCCTTTGGTGAACTTTGGGACCTCAGCCGCAGTTGAAGCTATTACCTCCACGTCCTTGAATTTCTTCATGAGCGGGAATGAGAAACCGCCGAAGTTACTTCCACCGCCAACACAGCCTATGAGGACGTCAGGTTCAGTTCCCATGATCTCGAGCTGCTTCTCAGTTTCCAGTCCTATTATGCTCTGGTGCGTCAGCACGGAGTTGAAGACACTTCCAACAAGGTACCTCAGATTGTGATCCAGGGCATATTCAACCGCCTCTCCTATTCCAATTCCCAGTGATCCGGGATGATCCGGATTCTGCTTCAGCATGCTCCTGCCGAATTCTGTTTCGTCTGAAGGACTTGGGGAAACTTCTCCTCCATAAAGCTGCATGATCTTCTTCCTTAGGGGCTTCTGCTGATAACTTATCCTCACCATGAAAACCTTGGCCTTGATTCCGGCAAATGAGGCCGCAACGCTTGTGGCTGTGCCCCACTGCCCGGCACCGGTCTCGGTTACAACCTTCTCAACTCCCTCGTTTGCCGCATAGATGGCCTGTGGCACGGCGGTGTTGATCTTGTGCGATCCAGTAATGGTGGCACCCTCATATTTGTAAAGTATCTTCCCAGAGTAATCCAGATATTTCTCCAGCCCCCTCGCCCTGACAAGTGGAGTAGGGCGGCCGGTCTGCTCGTATATCTCCCTTACCTCGTCCGGTATCTTCAGGAATCTCTGGAATGTGAATTCCTGTTTCAGCACTTCTCTGGGAAGGATACTGTTCAGAAGTTCTATTGAGGATTTGTTTTTCTCATTGTCAAGTGGAGGTGGAAGCTGTTCCGGAAGATCAGGAACAACATTGTACCATTTTTCTGGAATCAGATCATTTTTCTGTGTTGATAGCATGTAATCTACCATCATTGTATAATATTTAAACATTAATGCTTAGTATAACACAATAGAAATATTGTTTTCCCTCAAATATAGTACAAGTAATTTCACAGGCACAGATTATCTTGCGGCCTGTCGTGTCTCCTTGAATTTCGTCCCTGTATGTCATTCTTTATATTTGGAAAGAAAATCAAGTATGGATGCCCAGAACTATTCTTGGTTATGATGTGGGTGGGACAAAGATTTCAGCAGTTATCGGTGACGAGAACGGCAAAATCATAAAGTCACTGAGAAAACCGACTGTCAGGCACCTGGGTGGAGGCAGGCTCAAGGAAGATCTCATAAACATGGGCTGGAAGCTTCTGGATGAAGTAGGTGTAAAACAGCCGGATAACATTGGAGTTGTGTTTGCAGGACTGGTGGATAGAGAGAAAGGTATGGTCTTATCGTCCCCGAATATTCTGGGTCTCAGAAACTTCCCCATAAGCGACGCACTTGAGAGCGAATTCGGAGTACCGGTTGATCTTGAAAACGATGCAACAGGGGCAACAATAGCTGAAAGGATGTTTGGCAATGGCAGGGGCATCGACAACTTCGTTTACATGACACTGAGCACTGGCATAGGCGGAGGGGCATTCCTGAACGGGCAGCTTTATCGTGGTGCACATGGGATGGCACTGGAAGTTGGCCATATGGTGGTCATGTCCAACGGCCCTGTCTGCGGGTGCGGACGGAGGGGCTGCCTGGAGGCCATTGCAGGTGGCAGGGGAATTGCAAGACGTGTTTCTGAAAACATCACGGCCGTCAAGGAATCTGAACTCTTCTCCAAGGTTAAGCCTTCCGAGATAGATGCTAAGAAGGTATTCGAATTCAAGCGGAAGGGCGATATGTTTTCCCAGCTCATAGTGGAAGAGACCATCTATTACCTGGCAGTTGGCATTGTAAACATAATCAATATACTGGACCCTGAAATTCTCATCATAGGGGGAGGCATAGCAAACGCCGGCAATGATCTATTCGGGCCATTGAGAACGGCAGTCAGGGAGGAGTTCAAGAGTATGTACAGGCCCGTGAAGATTTTGAGGGGGCTGAAGAACGGACCGGATCTTGCACCTGTTTCCGTGCCGCTTTTCAACCGCCTTGTTGCGGAGGGAAACCCCGGCACGAAATGATCAACCAGTGTTGATCCAGATTCAGGAAAACTCTATGCCTTCGTAATTTAAAGTTCCTGCCTCATGTATTAGTATATGTTAATATATAGATAATCAGAATGATTATTGCATGAGTGGCGACGGAACTTGGCACGGCGTTGAAAGGCGTCTTGTTGAATGGTATCCTATTGTTGATACCCAGAAGTGTGATGGATGTGGTATGTGCCTGCTTACCTGTGGAAATGATGTATATCGGTGGGACCTTCAGGCAACACGGCCCGTCGTGGCAAATCCAGGTAAATGTGTGATTGGATGCACAACCTGCGGGAAGCTCTGTGACAAGGATGCCATAACATTTCCAGAGGATCCAAAGAAATTCGTCAGAAACGTAGTGGTCAAGTACAAGATTTTCCCCAAGGTGAAGGATGATCTTGCTGCGAGGCTTGAGAAATTCCCGGAGCACTCTGTTCATCTGGAGGAGGATGTTATAAATGGCAAACAGTAATGCAGCAAGCCCATTTGCAATATGGCATGGAATGGAAAGGAAGAATATAGACTGGCACCCCACAGTGGATGAGAACAAGTGTACGGGATGCGGTCTCTGTGTGGTAACCTGCGGCGAGAAAAGGAACGTATTCGGCTATGATCT
>JAMCUV010000076.1 GCA_023379345.1 Thermoplasmatota archaeon | reverse complement strand
GTGTCTTTGAAACGCTGGCCACATCTGGATCCAGATCGCATGCAATGACAGCGGATCCGTTCAGGGAAAGTTTCCTGGCAACCTCAAGGCCAATTCCACTTGCTGCTCCTGTGACCACCGATACATGTCCCTCAAGGGGGCGTGGCCGGAATTTCTTCAGCTTTGCTTCCTCAAGGGGCCAGTATTCCATGTCATATGCTTCCTTCCGGGATATGAACGAGTTGCCTCCAAGCCTCATTGCCCTGGCATTCACCAGCAGGGAGTGCCTCATCTGATCCATTGCAATGGATGCCTCTCTGGAATTTATCCCGGCGGTTACAAGGCCGAATCCCCGTATGACCATGCATGACGGATACGGATCATGCATGGGAAATCCCCTGACATATTTTTCATACTCTTCCCGGTATTTTGCCGCATATGCATCAATCACATCTGCTGATTTCGACACATCTTCAATGTAGGCATAATCAAACTTTGTCCTGATGAGCATATCCGGTGTGGCGGGCCCATTTGTGGCAAGCTTCTCCGCCTCCCCTGACATTGATATCTTCAGGGAGGCCTCATCTGTTGCAATCTTCAGCACTTTCTTCCTGGACCTTGACAGGAGGCCGCGGATGGCAGGAAGCACAGCTTCCACTCTTGCAGGATCTGTCCTGTCATATTTCTTCGGAAAGAGATCCGTGCCCTTCAGCTTTCCATTGATATACTTCTCCGCAGCGGCAACTATCTCCATATGGCGGTCGTAGCTCTCCTTTCCGCTTTCTCCAAAGGTGAAGAGTCCGTGGCGTGACAGCACAATTCCCCTTATTTCCGGTCCCATGGATTCTATGCTTCCAAGAATTGCCCTGGCCAGCTTGAATCCCGGCGGGATGTAGGGAATCACCATGACATTCCCCAGAATGTGCTTTATCTCTTCAGGGGCCATGGTGGTATTTGTGATGGACAGTATTGCGTCAGAATGCGAGTGATCCACATAGGCGTGCGGTATGAATGCATGCAGGAATGATTCCACGCTTGGAGAAGGCTCGGATGGGTCCACCATGCTCTTCCGCATGTACGCAACCATTTCCTCATCGGTCATTTCCTTGATCTTCCTGGCTGCCAGAAGATCATCCATCCTGAGGCCGGTGAATCCACTCTCAGTGATGGTAGCCAGATCTGATCCGCTCCCCTTCACCCTGAGAACTTGGATCTCCTTTCCTGTATGATCCTTTTCCGTTACCTTGACGGAGGTGTTTCCGCCACCGTGGAGCACCAGGGAGGAATCCCTGCCAAGAAGTCTTGAGTAATAAACTCGCTCTTCCAGCGGTGAGTTGAATGTTCTTCCTTTGTGTTCTTCAGACATGCTGCCGAAATGCCTGATGTGTTTAATTAAATATCGAAATTGGAAATATTGGAGAATCCCAGAAATATTCAGGACGAGGGCTTCAGTGTTATGACCGGCCTGCCGGGCCAAGCGATCTTCTTCCCGGGAACAGGCGAATTCTCGGTTATATTGACCTGGCACTGGAAGGTCTTTTCAAGGTAGGTGAGGCTTTCCCTGAGGATGGCTGCCTCTCCACTGACAGAGGTGTCAATGTTCCTTTTGTTCTTCATGTAGTCCCCGATGAAAGGCTTCAGGCGTGGCGTTGCCTCCGATACCCGGTTTTCGCCGAGCATCAGGGCCAGTTTCCTCATTTCACTGCCGCATACGCTGATTTCTATGGTTGCAGGATCTATGGATGTTGCCTTGATTATGTCCCTGATATCCTGTATGACCTTCTGCAGGTACTTCTCTGCAGACAGGATCTCCTGGTCAACGGGGCCGGGGTTATCCTTCTCCATGATTGTGGTGCTCACAAAACCTTCCCTGCCCATTGATTCCCACAGCTCTTCGCAGGTGTGGGGAATCACTGGCGCAAGCGCCTGTATCCAGCGGTCCAGGATGCGTGAAATGGCGTATCCGGTGTTTCCACCCCTCTGCTCCACGTACCTTATGTCATTCATGACCTCGTAAAATATGGAGATGATTGCTCCCCTGAGATCGAATTTCTCCATGCCCTGGAAATATTCCTCAAGATGCTGGTTGAACCTGGACTCAAACCAGCTTTCTATCTGTGTTGAGATGAATCCGGCATCGTGTTGGCGGTTGGAAACCAGGGCAAGGAACGTCTCGTATTTCTTCCTGACAGCCTGGATTTCGTCCTCATTCCAGTCAAGCGTTGACGCTATGTCTGCATTGACTGCAACAAACAGCCTGTAAAGATCTGCCGAATAACGGTGTGATATCCTGAGAAGCGATATTGCGTTCCCCTTGCTCTTGGAGATCTTGGCGCCATTTGATATCACAAGCCCGGAGATTATGAGGCCCCTGGGTTGCAGATTCTCCGGGAAAAGTGCAGCATGGTTCATAACATAGAATGAGAGGTGGTTGCTGAGATGTGGGTGCGCGGTGAGCCTGATGTCCACGCCATACCAGTATTCAAGGCTCCTTCTGGCTTCCCTGGCAAGATCCTGCACAGCCACGTCAAATCCGGACAGTGAACTGCGGTCTCCTGATCCGTATATGAAATCCATGATCTCCTCCGGTATCCTGCCAAGCAGGCGGAATATCTCCCTCAACTGGGTTGAATTTGTGTAAACTGCAGGATATATTGTTGAATCGGAAAGGGATTCTATGACCCATTCCCTGTTGAACGGAAGTCTGGTGCCGATGCCTCTCCTGCGAGCGCATGGCCTTTCGCGAAGCCAGTCTATTGCATCGTTCATTGCGTTCCTGTAGAATTCGGGATAGTAGAACATTCTTCCAACCAGTTCATGGGAAAGTTTCTTCCACCATGGCACTGAATAGTCTATGAACCACTGGTCCTTCATTACTGAGACAACGACCTTTGATCCAGCACGTGTGGTGGCATGCCTTGAGGTTTCATAGAAGATGAAGCCAAGTTTCTGGGCGAAAAGGTCATCCCTGATGGAATCCCTTGCCTGCTGAACGGTCATTCCCGAATATTTTCCGTTGTAGCCATTCAACTTTCCGGAATAGAATTCTTCTTTGTACAGCTTCTGGGTTGCCTCCTTTATGAGATCAGAATCGCTCACTCCGCTTATGCCGGCCTGGGAGACCAGTGACTGAACTGTAATTCCGGGATCAGATGGAACATCAATGATTGTAACCGGATCAACATCTAAGGAGTATTCCTTCATGGCAACAAAGTCCCATACTGCATGCCCTGGAACTGAATACACGACGCCTGTGCCGTTGTCAGGGTCAACGAACTCCGCCTGGTAAACCTTCAGTTTTCTGCCGCTGATCGGTGCGGTAAATTCCTGGGAAAGAATCTGGGAATTCCGGATGCTTCCAATGACGGTAACATCGTCATGCTGCAGCGCAAGCTTTTCAGAGGCTTCCCTGGAAACTGCAAATTTCTCGCCATCCATCTCAACAAGAACATAATCGCCGGATGGTGAAATCCAGAGATTCGTAATGCCGAATATGGTCTCAGGCCTCAGGGAGGCCGCCACAAGCGAATATTCAGTTCCCTTGAAGATCACTGCTGTATATTCCTCAATGGTGACCTTGTCGATGTCGCCGTCGCTGATATCATCCTCTCCCACTGCATTCTGATCATCAATGCTGTACAGCACCGGATACCTGCCGCTCTTTATGAGGCCCTTGTCGTGGAGCCTGTTGAACTGCCATACCACAAAGTCCTGGTAGAAAGGATCTGCCGAGGTGAAACGCCTTGTCCAGTCCATTGAATATCCCAGGCTGGTGAAATCCTTCACTATCCTCTCTGAAAAGTAGGCAGCAATATTTTCAGGCTTCTTGAATGATTCAATTATGGCGTCAATATTCTCCGGTTCCTCATATTCAGACAGGTTTTCACGGTACTGCCTGATGGTTTTTTCATCGTTGAGCCGGATTCTCTCAGAAAAGGCAAGAATCGGGGTGCCGCTCTGGTGGAAAGCCATGGGGAAGAGAACGTTGTAGCCGGTCATTCTCTTGTACCTTGCAATTATGTCAGCCAGGGTATATGTCCTCCCATGGCCAACATGCAGTGGTCCATTGGTATATGGCCATGGCACAGTGATCATGAATTTCTTTCTGGCAGAGTCCATATCTGGCTCAAAAACATGGGATTCGGCCCATCTTTTCTGCCACTTCTCCTCAACGGACTGATCCATTTCTTACTCCTCTACGATCAGGACAGCTGCTGCTATGACAGTTGTCCATTCGCCAGGTTTCATAACAACAGCCGTGGAGCATATATTCTTTGTTGTCAGTATCCTGTTCTCCAGGACGTATTCCTCCTTCTCCTGGTTCCAGATCAGTTTGTCGGTTGTCCCCATGGTGCTGGCAAGCATTTCGGCCGCGAGTTTTTCTGCAAAGTATCCAGCCGTTTTCTCAGTCTCGCCGAAACTGTGGTGCTCACTGAGATATCCCCACCTGCTCCTATCAGTAGGTATGGCATACCCTATGGCTGCAGAAATCATCCTGTTCAGCTCATCTGATGAGTTTCTTGCAAGGACTGTGAAAAGAATCTGCCCTGGAGACAGGAGTCTGAGCCCCTCCTCCCTGGTAACTGTTTCCGCAAAAGGCGGAAAGATGGAACTTATGCTAACCAGGTTGAATGGTGCAATTCCTCCATCCCTGAGGGCTTCCTCAAAGGACTGCAGCTGGCTCTGTCCTCTTCCCACTCCCCGTGTGAAGAAGATTTTCTTCGGAACAAGACTAGTCATTGGTAGGGTTATGTCATTTCAATTAAAATCTTGATCATTGCAGGAGATTAAGGAATATATGTCGCGTAAGGGGGCATTGACAGCTACCAGGCACACAGATGCGCCTTAGATGTCAAAAACTATGGTGCCGTACCCCTCGGATGGACGCAGTACCAGCCTGTGAAATGTTGGGGCCTTGATAACATAGTCATACCTGAATCGGGAATTGATTCTGTATCCTGTTAGCAGCACCACGGTCCTTCCAGGCACAACTCCCTCAGGAAAACTCGCATTGCCGTAAAGTTCTGATTGGGCCTCAAAGTAGTAAAGCACACGGGAAAGAATTGTATACAGTATGAGTTCGTCCCCTTTCTCGGCTATGATCTCTTTTCTGGAAACATGACTGTGCCTGCCAGGCTGGCGTCCCATAAGGCTTGTCATGCCCGCAACGGCGGAAGAAAATAACTCCTCAAGTGTAGATCCGTAAAATCTGAGGCCCACATCACCTGTATGGTCAAAAATCTCGTACTGCAATTAAGTAAAGGTATTGGTATTAAAAAATAAAATTTGGGATTACTCGGGTCTCTGTGAAGAAATCACCGGGATGGCTTCTTCAAGGTTGAGACCTATTTCATCTTCGCTGAGCTTCCTGCCTATGCTCTGCTCATAGAAAGCAAGTATTCTTCTCTTGTCTTCCTTTGTGTATTCCCTGAAGTACTTGTCCTTCTTGAGTATCTTTCCTGTCCTCTCCTCATAGGTTTTGGCCGGAATTGAGTATTTCCTCTGTGTAGCATCCCTGTAGAGTTCAGGTATGACATTGAATGCACAGAAAGGCACAACCCTGCCATCAGGCATTGCATAGTGGATATCGCATCTCTCAACCCTGTCCACATCATATGTGTACGGATCCATGAAGTGCATGAAACCGATGAACATTGATTTGTAGTGGAAAGCCTTGAGTCCATGGTAATCTCCTTCTGTGAAGGCATTGTATATCATATCCTTCAGCTTGAAGTCCTTGGGGGCTTTCTCGTAATCCACAAACTTGTTCAGGCTGAGAAGCAGCTTTGGAACAGTTACGGCCTTGCTGAGCCTCTTGAAGTTGGACCCCTTTATCTCATCAGCAAGTTCTCCGATCTTCTCGAACATTCCCCTCACGTCAATGAACCTGGTTATTGGTATAATCCTGTCATCGTCCTTGAAGAGATATGTACCCATTCCGCACGCGAAGTGAATTGAGAGTTTGTACATCTCCTTGCCTTTCAGCTGTTCAACAAAGTCAGATACCTTTGCTGTTGAAGGAACAGTGAAGAAATCCTCCCTTCCTATGAGACCATCGGTCTGCTGCTCAATCTTCTTGATTGCTCCAGGGATGGTTATCCTCTGTTTCTCCCTCATCCTGTCGGGCATTCTTCCCACAAGGCTCACAGGCTGGAAATTGACTGCTCTGACAACATCTATGTTGGAGAGCCCGAACCTTATGATGTCTCCCAGATACTGGTCATTTACGCCGCCTATGACAGTAGGGACCAGGACCACACCCAGTGGAGCTTTCTTGTAGTTTTCAAGAGCAGCCGGGACCTCCCAGAAGTTCTTTGGGTTTGATCTTGGTGTTGGACCGTCAAAGCTTGTATATATGACATTGGAACCAGCAGCCCTGACCTTCTTGGGGAAATCAGGATCAAATGCAGCCCTGATACTGTTTGTGTTGAGCTGTATGTGCTCGTACCCCTCTTCCCTGGCGATCTTGATTATGTCAATGATATCGTCCCTTATTGTGGGCTCTCCACCGGTTATCTGGACAGCATTGGCACCAACAGGCTTCTCGTTCCTCATTCTTCTGAGCATCATCCTGACCTGGTCCTGTGTTGGCTCATAGATGGGCTCGTTTTCCTTTGCATAGAAGAAGCAGTACCAGCATGAAAGGTCGCAGCGGTTTGTAACCACAACATTCCCAAGGCCTGTGTGGGATTTGTGCTTTATGCAGAGGCCGCAGTGTGTGGGGCATACAATCTTGGATTCCAGATATGCAACGTGGGGATTCAGGATCCTGACACCTGGGTCCTGCCATTTCTTGGCCTCCTGGTACATCTCGTAGTCTTCCCAGTATTTTTCCTTTGTAACGCCGTGCTCAGCGCATTCCTTAATGAGCTTGACTTCTCCAGCATTTTCATAGACTATTGCGGGTATCCTCATCTGATCAAACTTCTCGTCATCAACGCAGATAGGGCACAGACTTTCTGTGACCCTCATAACCATCATGTCTGGAGTTATAAGGTGTCCCATCGCATTGACGAATTCGTCCACCGTCTTGAACGGAGCATTCTTACTTATCTCGAAGTCTGCAGAAAACTTGACCTCGGGATACCTATTTCTTTCCTCAGATACAATCATTCTTGGAATCACCTATTTTATGCTACAAGATTACAATTATTAAAAGATTTTTGTAGTATGGCATGCGAAACGCCTCTCGAGTACATTAGTTCCATGAGCAACATAATCAACCTTTGACGTAATGATTAAGGACGCAGGAAAATACGCCTCCAATCTCCTTCGTGTATTTAATATTGCTGACGTTTGTTATTGATACAGCAACACTTTAATATGATATCCGAAGTACCGCAGGAAATAGGCTCACGTGCGTATAACACTATTTTATCATGCAAAGTAGACATTTTTTTTAGCAGGATCAGCTAATAGCTCACTATTTAAGAAACTAGGATCAACAGAAAATCAGTAAAATCCTGCTTCCGTCATTCTTTTCCATAATCCTGGGTTGTAGAGCAGGGCTATCTGTAGCTTCATGGCAGATGAATCAGATCTATCAGTCTGCTGCGCAAAAATTAATATTTACCACACAATCACAGTGCTAAGCGGGTGTGGTGTAGCCTGGTAACACGCGAGCTTGCCAAGCTCGTGCCTCGGGTCCAAATCCCGGCACCCGCATGAAGATTTTTTGATGCGGATTCCAAATTGACATGTGAATTAATGTTGCGAATATAATGGAACAACCATAACGAGGAATTGCAGGTCGGTCCAGTTAATAATTGAAAAAAG
>JAMCUV010000075.1 GCA_023379345.1 Thermoplasmatota archaeon | reverse complement strand
ATGCCTTCAAGCTGATGAGGGATGAACTGAGCTCAATGGGTGTAATGATGAGATTAATATTGGGTGATTTGAAATGACCGGTGGAATATCAAAGAGAATTTACAAGATCCAGTTTGCGCTCCTCTCTCCTGAGGAGATCAGAAAAATGTCGCAGGTGAAGGTGATTACTGCCGATACCTACGATGATGACGGGTATCCAATAGAGCGTGGGCTCATGGATCTCCACATGGGTGTTATCGAGCCAGGATTGAAGTGCGCAACCTGTGGCGGTAAGGTTGACGAATGTCCGGGTCATTTCGGGCATATTGAACTCGCCATGCCAGTGGTTCACATAGGTTTCATAAAGGAACTTAAGACACTGCTGGACGCAACATGTAAATCCTGCGGCAAGATAAAGCTCACAGACGACGAGATAAGGAGCTACAAGGAAAAGTTTGATCAGCTTTCCCTTTCCACTTCTGATCCGGAAATCATAGGGCTGATGTCGAAGAAGGTCACTGACGAAGCGTCACAGAGGATGGTGTGCCCACATTGCGGAACACAGCAGACAAAGATAATCCTGGACAAGCCCACAACATTCAGGGAAGAGGGAATCAAGGTCACTCCCAAGGAAATAAGGGAGAGAATGGAGAGAATTCCTGATGAGCATCTTGTCTTTTTCGGCCTGAACTCCGAGGTGGCTCGCCCGGAATGGATGGTTCTTACCGTGCTTCCAGTACCGCCAATAAATGTAAGGCCTTCCATAACACTTGAGACCGGGGAGAGAAGCGAGGATGATCTAACACACAAGCTTGTGGATATAATCAGGATCAGCCAGAGGCTCAGGGAAAGCAGGGATAACGGATCACCGCAACTCATAATAGAAGACCTCTGGGACCTGCTTCAGTTCCATGTCACAACTTACTTCGACAATCAGACAGCCGGCATTCCTCCAGCCAGGCACAGGTCGGGAAGGGCTCTCAAGACCCTTGTTCAGAGACTCAAGGGAAAGGAGGGCCGATTCCGTTCCAACCTGTCAGGAAAGAGGGTCAATTTCTCGGCAAGAACAGTCATCTCACCGGAGCCGTTCCTGTCCATAAATGAGGTCGGTGTTCCGGAGAAAGCCGCAAGGGAGCTCACGGTTCCAGTAACTGTAAACGTGTTCAACGTTGAAAGCATAAGGGAATTCGTGAAGAGAGGCCCAGAACCCAGGGATGAGTTCGGGAAGTACCTCGCAGGCGTGAACTATATCATAAGACCTGATGGAAGAAGGATCAAGCTCACAGCTCAGAATGCCGAAGAGAACAGCAAGAGGATTGAACCCGGATGGGTAGTTGAAAGGCAGCTCACCGAGGGGGATATTGTGTTGTTCAACCGGCAGCCCTCACTGCACAGGATGTCCATGATGGGGCACACAGTGAGAATACTGGATGGACAGACATTCAGGTTCAATCTTGCCGTATGCACCCCATACAACGCAGATTTTGACGGGGATGAGATGAATCTCCACATAATCCAGAAGGAAGAAGCCAGGGCCGAAGCAAGAATCATAATGAAGGTTCAGGAGCAGATCATGTCACCCAGGTTCGGCGGGCCAATCATTGGCGGAATACATGACCACATCACATCCCTGTTCCTCCTGACCCACAACAACCCCCTCATTCCGGAGGACGAGACAGTCCACATACTGAGCTACCTTGACATAGAATCAATGCCGGAACCTGTCATAAAGGATGGAAAGAAATTCTATGCCGGCAGGGATATCTTCTCACTCATTCTGCCTAAGGGACTCAACCTGCAGTTCACCAGCAAGCTCTGCACCGGTGCCAAGGAGAAATGCGAATATGAAAACGATCCTGCGGACAAGCTTGTTTATATCGTTGACGGAAAGATGCTGCACGGAACAATAGATGAGGCAGCTATAGGGTCATTCTCGGGAGAAATAATAGACAAGATTTTCAGGAAGTACGGGCCTGCGGAAACTGCAACGTTCATCGACAGGATGACACGGCTTGCAGTGGGTTTCATCAGTGTCAGGGGCTTTTCCACTGGCATATCTGACTATGACATACCTGAAAGCGCAATTTCAAGAATTGCTGAGATATCCGCTCAGGCAATCGACAGGGCTACCAAGCTCATAGAAACATACAGGCAGGGCCAGCTCCAGCCTGCACCAGGAAGATCGGTGGAGGACACACTTGAGATTGAAATTCTATCTACAACCGGTATGGTCAGGGATGAATCAGGAAAGATAGCAAGCGCATATCTGGGTCTCAACAACCCGTCAGTCATCATGGCAAGATCCGGTGCAAGAGCTAAAATGCTTAACATTTCTGAGGTGGCGGGAATGGTTGGCCAGCAGTCCGTCAGAGGAGGAAGGCTCAACAGGGGATACTACGGGAGAACACTTCCGCACTTCAAGGTGAACGATATCGGCGCCCTTGCAAGGGGCTTTGTCCAGTCTTCATACAAGGAGGGCCTGAATCCACTGGAATATTTCATGCACAGTATTGGAGGAAGGGAAGGCCTTGTGGATATTGCCGTTAGAACATCAAGGAGCGGATATATGCAGAGAAGGCTCATAAATGCATTCGAGGACCTCAAGGTGGACGACGAGCTCAGGGTCCAGGACACCATAGGGGCTGTCATCCAGTTCAAGTATGGGGAGGATGGCGTTGATCCTACAAGAAGCGATCGCGGAGAAACGGTGGATGTGGACTACAACGCATTCGACCTGGAACAGGAGGCTGAACAATGACGGTTATCCTTTTCAAGGACACAAAGAAGAACATGGAGGCTCTCAAGAAGAAAGCTCCATGCAAATATGCCGTGGATGCCGACATATCCGCAGATATCACCGATGCGTACATAACGACAGACAAGAAATTCTTCACATACCGCCTGAGACTTACGGGGACCCAGGAATTCAAGCCTTCCGATGAAATAATACTGAAGAACAAGAATGAGATGAAGACAGTCTTTCTTGTGGATTCATGCCAGTTAATTGATCCAATGCCACTGTCGCAGTTCAGGAAGAAAGGAAAGAAGATACAGGAATTCGCAGATTTTGACATCGTGGAGCTCCCCACCATAAAGATTGAGGAGAAGCCAGCATACAGGGACACCCTGCCCACGGACGTCAGGGAAATCCTGGAGGTGGCGTCAAGAAAGAAGATAGGAATTCCTGTTTCAATTGCTGAGAAACTGGTGAAATACAAGAAGGATCTTTCTCCCCAGAAATTTGAGGAGCTCATTGACCGGATTGGCGATGACCTCAAGAAGAAATCCATCGATCCACATGAAGCGGTAGGAATCATAGCCGCACAGAGCATCGGGGAACCGGGCACACAGATGACAATGAGGACCTTCCACTTTGCGGGTGTCAGGGAAATGAACGTTACTCTGGGTCTACCAAGGCTCATAGAGATAGTGGATGCGAGGAGAATCCCAAGCACGCCCAGCATGACAGTTTACCTCAAGCCGGAATTCGAGGAAAATGAGGAAGTCGTGATGAAGGTTGTCAAGGAACTTGAAAATACCACAATTCTTGACGTTGCATCAATAATCACGGATATTCAGCAGATGACACTGGCAATAAGGCCCGAACCTTCCAGGATGAAGGAGCGCCTTGTGAACACCCAGGATCTCATCGACGCCCTGGCAAAGATGAAGGGCATAACAATCATGAATCAGGATGACAGCGAAATAATACTCAAGCCACAGCAAGAATCTTACAAACGGCTCTACCAGGTCCAGGAGATACTCAAGACAACCACCATAAAAGGTATACAGGGAATCAAGAGGGCAATAGCAAGGATAGATCCACCCACAAAGAAATGGATTCTTTATACACAGGGATCCAACCTCAGGGAAGTACTTGAGGTGGATGAGGTGGACGCCAACAGGACCTACACCAACGATATCATAGAGATAAGCACTGTTCTTGGGGTGGAGGCAGCCAGGAACGCCATATTCAACGAGGCACTGAGGACGTTGAGCGAGCAGGGTCTCGAAGTTGACAAAAGGCACCTGATGCTTGTTGCAGACATGATGACCTTTGGAGGTTCAGTGAGAGCAGTTGGAAGGCAGGGTATATCTGGAAGGAAGAGCAGCGTGCTGGCCAGAGCGGCATTTGAAATAACCACGAAGCACCTTCTGCGCGCTGGCCTGCTTGGAGAAGTCGATCCGCTTACAGGAGTGGCCGAGAACATCATAGTTGGACAGCCCATAACGCTTGGAACTGGTGCAGTGAATCTTGTCTACCGGCCGTCAGGAAAGTCACAATGAAGGGAACTTTTTATAATAAACTTTCATTTTCCCTTATAATTCAAGGTCTGTTGAATCTGGAACAGTGTTGAAATGAAAGAAGTCACAATCGACAACAATATAATGAGATATATTGCTCTCTTTGAAAAGGTTGGCCATGTTGAGCTGCGGGAATGCATGGAAAACGAGGACATGGTTCTCTTCATAGTGGGAGAGCGCAAACTTTCCGAATTATTCAAGAGGAACCCCAACATAATTACAGAACTCAGGGAGCACATCAACAAGCACATCCTTGTGGCAGAATCTTCCCGGGACCTGGTAACCTTCGTGAAGAACATCTTTTACAGGTTCAAGGTCAGGGAGGTTATTGTTGACTGGAAGGAGGGCCAGACTGATATCCTTGTTGCGGTGGAGCAGGGCGAGGTCGGCAAGGCTATCGGGAAGGAAGGCCGCAACATAAAGCTCTTCAGGGACGCTGTGGCAAGATCTTTTAACATCAAGAGCCTGAACATTAAGCAATAGCGGAACAGTATTTCCGCCCGTCACCTGTATGGATTCCGGCCCCCTCATTATGATCCTACAGCAGGAAGGCCGTCCTGTTTCTCTCATCCTGAACGGCAACAGGAATGACGCACTTTGGCCTTGTAAAACTATGTGGTCAGAGGCTGTCGATCAGCGAACAAGCATGAAAAGCCAGCGGATAGAGATAATATTCTTCCATGTTGGAATGCCTCTCCATGAATGCGGACAGGTTTTCAAGCACAAGCTGTACAGCTCCATCCTCCCGTTCCATTCTGCCTAGAAGGTCCATAATTTCTCGATGTTCCTTTAACATCACTGGCTCCTCGGTCCTGAACTCATCCGCTTTTATCCTGAGGTAATCTCCATCAGGGATTTTTCCCTGGCCAGTAAATGACCTGAAGAATTCAAGCACGGGAACCATTGTTTCCTCTTCCCTGTCAGCATGGCCTGAAAATATTGATGTGACATCCTTCAGTGGACTGAGGTTCAGGCGGCTCTCCTGTGTGGCTGTGAACAGTAGCGAGAGAAGTTCGCCGTGCTCCGACGTAACCGGTTCATCCATGCTTTCATAATATCCGCCAGTTAATTTAACATTCACAACAGTGCCGTTTTCTCCATCCTCCTGAGAACACTTCATTCCCAACTGAAAGTACGACACCAAACACAGCCTGTTATTTCCGGGCCGCAGGTAACCTGTATCCCGTCAGGGAATGATAAATTCAGGCCTGTGGCATGTTTATATCAGTGTATAACATATACTCAATCCCATATGGATCCAAATCAAAATCAACAGAACCTTGACGAGTCAGATCTGACTACCAGAACAATTCTTCCCAACAAGAAGAGGGGAGA
>JAMCUV010000074.1 GCA_023379345.1 Thermoplasmatota archaeon | reverse complement strand
AGACCTTGAAGCCGTATTTTTTCTTCAGCTTTGCAATCTTGCTGCCCATTTCCTGGAAGAACTGCTCTGTCCAGCTTGGTCCTCCCCCAAATATCATTGTCAGCTTGAATGTTACAGGAGCAAGTCCCAGTGGATCGTGGACGGATATACCCACAACCTTAGTGTTTTCATCAATGGCTCTTTCAAGCATATCTGGGCTCACCACGCTGACGTCTGTTATGCCTGATGCAACCAGTGAAGCCTCAACCTTCCTGAGGGCATAGGGAGCGAAATATGCCTCACCCTTCCTGTTCGTCCCCTCAGGAGGCGTGAAGATTGAGTTCATCAGCACCCGAGGTACAAGCCTTGCCGGCATGCAGGCCACATACCCCATGGTGGATACCCCTGAATAGCTTGTGAAAGATCCTCTGTCCGACGTGAGAACAACTGTGCTACCCATATAATATGAACCGATATCTGAGATTTAAGATTTACTAATATTAATATAATTATATGAAAGTAATTGCCCTCCTAAATATTATAGCTGGTTAATATTTGTGTATTCAATGGTCGCCATATATTGAATATCAACATGAAAAACCCAAGGAAATATTTATTTGTAGAGTGCCCTGTATATGATGTTGAGTGACTGCTGGTATTGCGGGAAAGAGATAACCGGATATGTTTTCAGTATCGCGGGGAATAACTGTGACATAGCATGTGCCAATGAACAGATAACCCGGGCCAAGGATCTTCTGGGCAGGTTGAACAGCGAAATCGATTCCTTTGTTGGGTTCGGCCTTGGATTTGAGAAACCTGAGTTCTTCTGGTACATTTTCGTTGACAACGCGGGAATGCTACAGTACCTGAAGGATGAGTTCAGTGCCGCCCAGCTTGGATTCAGCATATATCCCATTGTCATAGAGATACCAAATCAGATGGAGCCCGAAATGATACCTGCAATACCCGACAAATTCATAATGGGTGGAACATCAGTCGGCCACCTGAATGCCTCCACAACCGGGACACTGGGCGGAGTGCTCAGGATGGGGGAAAAGAAATATGTTGTTTCAACCGCATCGGTTCTCGCTCCTGCAGGCGCAATGATAGGCGATAAGGTTGTTCACCCTTCCAGGCCGGATTCCCCCAGAAGAGGAGTCCTCCTGGGCAGGCTTGTGGTGATCTCCAGGATGGCTCCAAACTCCTCCAACGATCTCGATGCCGCCATAGCCGAAATAGATCCTGAAATTCTTACAACACCCCGTATCAAGAATATAGGGGTGCCCAGTGAGGCCAGCGAACCGCACATAGGAATGAGTGTCAGGAAAAGCGGTAGGACCACCGGATTCACTGAGGGGAAAATACTCTGCACAGATGTCCGAATGAAGCGCATTCAGGACGGCAGGCTTTACTATATTAATGATCATTTCATCGTGATGGGTGAGGCGGGCAATTTCGCGGAGCCTGGAGATGAGGGGTCCCTTGTGATGGACAACAGGAATGCTGTTGCAGGAATGGTTGAGCTTGCAATCCATGGCATGGCCGTATGCTCCAGGGGCACTGTCCTGCTTGAAAGGTTTGGCTTTGTTCCCCCAGAATGCTTTGAGCCCTTCGAAGATGAGATGTGATGCTATTCATACTACTACCGGCTTGGAACGGTACTATGGTTAAGAGAAGAAACACATTATACAATTAATTAAGAGGAATTAAGATGGCAAAGGTTGAAAAGAAGGCAGGAAAAACTAGAATAATACTGTTCACAGGAAAGGGAGGCGTGGGAAAGACCAGTGTGGCGGCTTCAACTGCGATGCTCCTGGCCTCCAGAGGGAAGAGGACGCTCATAATATCAACAGATCCGGCACACAGCCTTTCTGATGCCTTTGGGGTACAGATAGGTGCTGCGGTTACAGAGATCACCCATAACCTGCACGCCCAGGAGATCAGCGTCATAGAGGCAATAAATGACCACTGGGAGAATCTCAAGGGCTACCTGACAGGGCTTTTCAGTTCGCAGGGCCTGGACCCAATTTCTTCTGAAGAGATTGCCACATTACCAGGATTTGATGAGGCTTCGGAGCTTCTTTACGTCAATGACTACATGAAGGAGGGGAAATATGACGTAATCGTCATGGATAGTGCTCCAACAGGAGAGTCGCTGAAGCTATTATCATTCCCCGAAGCAATGTCATGGTATATGGAGAAGCTTTTCCCAATAAGCAGGACAACTGCAAGGATTGTCAGGCCCATAATGAAGCCTTTCTCGAGCATACCGCTTCCGGACGATTCCATTTTCAAGAGCATGGAGGGCCTGTATGAGAGCCTCAGGGAGGTCAGGGGGATACTTACCGATGAAAGCATAACATCAATCAGGCTGGTGTGCACTCCAGACAGGATGTCCATGAATGAGACCAGGAGGGCATACACATATCTTCTTCTATACGGTTATCCTGTTGATGCGGTCATTGTCAACAAGATATTCAGATCCAACACGGGTGACTTCTTCCAGAACTGGAGAAAATCGCAGGAGGAGATCATGGCGGAAATTGACAATTCATTCCAGGACCTGCATATTTTCAAGCTGTATCTTTCAAAGGATGAACCAACAGGAATGGAACGCCTCTCTGAAATGGGGAACGATCTCTATGGCGACCAGGACCCACTGGAAGTTTTTGCACACAGCATCCCCATAAGCTATGACAAGCATGATAACTTTGTTACAGCTCGCATAAGGCTGCCATTTGCCACCAAGGAAAGGTTGAACCTCTATAACAAGGGAGGGGAGCTCGTCATCGAGCTGGACAACTGGAGGAGGGTTTTCTATCTTCCGCAGACACTGGCAAACAAAAACCCCACAGCGGCAGAGTTTAATAACGGTTACCTTCTTATAGACCTGAAGTAAAATGACAGCACAGGAAGATAATTCGAGGGATTTTGTTCTGGAAATAAGGGTCAAGGTTCCAAAGGGGCTTGTGGAGCTTGCCCAGAGGACCCTTAAAGATGCAATGGATGTAGCTGGAGACGTTGCGAAAATTGGCAGGCAGGTTGTGTCGGGAAAATCCAACGAGCCTGAGAAGCCCAAGGTAAAGAAAATGGAAATCAAGTGAGTTGCACTGCAACACACTATTTGAAATATAGTCAACAGAAGCATTGAAGCAGATGCAAAGATCCATTTCCGATGCTATAGGAAATGCATTGAAGGTGCCTAAGGCTGGAAATTTGAATTTATTCGGCCTGCAACATTAAATTAGTTTACCAAAAAAACCACATCAGTATGTTTAGGTTCTTTATTCCCAAAATTTTCAGAATAAAGTAGGCAAGGAGAATGATGCTCCGGCCGGGATTTGGACCCGAGTCGAGGGATTGAGAGTCCCTTATGCTTGGCCGTGCTACACCACCGGAGCTTCAAGCCTAATCGTGTCTGATCATTTATTTCTTTTTGTTGCAGGGTAGCCTGGCAGATAATATCAGAAAGGCCAGGAAAATAAATATACGGGTTTATTGGGGTAATTTTGTTATTCTACATCTACCTCAAGAAAACCTTCATTGTCCCTGATCTTGAATAATCTCAGGCCAAGCTTATCCTTGGGAGCATTAGGAGCAACAAAAGGAGGTTCCAGCATATGCCCGGTGCTCAGGTCAAACTTTGCATTATGGCAGGGGCATCTCACTGTGAGATCATCTGCATTGTAAACGCCAAGTATGCATTTTGCATGGGAGCAAACTGCATCCATGGCATGATATCCGTCCTTTCCCTTAGCCACAAAAATAGTGTTGCCACCGACGCTGACTGAAAAATGGCCGCCTGCATTATCCAGGGCCTTGACCGAAACAATTCTTTTCCAAGCCATGGGAGTTCATTGTCCAACGCGATATAAATTTTTCAAGCCTGACGTTGGCTTCAAAGCGCTCGGAAGGGAAAAATACTTACTGACTGAAAGGGAATAAGTGGAAAATCTTAAATCATATGGGCCAGAAAACCTTGGCAAGCTCCACTATCACAGCCATGGCAATGCCGATGTATATTATGAGCTTAGGATCAAGAGCAGGGCCCTTAATTTCTTCCTCATCGAAGTATCTGATTAAACCTGCTCCAGACTGGAATCCCTCGGATTTCTTGTCTGCCATGTGACCTGAGATCGCATTTCCGATAAATAGTCTTTGCGATCGG
>JAMCUV010000073.1 GCA_023379345.1 Thermoplasmatota archaeon | reverse complement strand
AGCCGGAAGTTATTATGTTAACAAGATTGCTTATGACAAATGGCATGCTGGCCGTGTCCGAGATGAAACCTACGGCCATTATGAATGCCAGGTAAGCTTTCCTGTCCGCACCTGATCTTGACAGGAAGGAGTACATGATTGGTGTCAGTACAAGGACGGCGCCGTCATTGGCAAAGAAGGCTGATATGACTGCCCCCAGCAGGATCATGAGAACAAAGAATTTCTTTCCCGAACCGCCTGAAAGCCCGGCAAGCTTCATGGAGGCATACTCGAAGAAGCCAACCTCATCATATATCAGGGACATGATGATTATGGCAACAAAGGTGAACGTGGCATTCCAGACAATGTCCCATACCTGGATTATTTCCGGGATGGTGGTGATTCCCAGTATGACAGAAGCGGCCCCTCCTATGAGGGCTGAATATCCTATGCCCAGGTTCCTGGGTCTCAGTATGACCAGGATCATGGTGATCATGAATATGGCCAGGGACAGTGCAAATTTCAGTCCAAACAAGGAAAGCCCTTTCAGGCGCATATTCAATGGTTTTATAAATATTCCATAGCCCTCAGAGAAACGGAATTGCGTGAATGTAACCTCTTCCGGCACATAGGTGTTAAGTTACACATCGTCATGGGGACACAGACATGACAGAATACACCAACAGACTGATCAATGAGAAGAGCCCATACCTCCAGCAGCACGCTCACAACCCTGTGGACTGGTATCCATGGGGAGACGAGGCATTCCGGGAGGCGAAATCCCGGAACAGGCCCATATTTCTCAGCATAGGATACTCAACCTGCCACTGGTGCCACGTCATGGAGAGGGAAAGTTTTGAACACCCACAGGTTGCAGATGTGCTTAACCGCACCTTTGTGTGCATAAAGGTGGACAGGGAGGAAAGGCCCGATCTTGACAGCACATTCATGGCTGTCAGCCAGATGATGACCGGTACTGGCGGATGGCCCCTGAACATAATACTGACGCCTGATGGTGTCCCGGTTTTTGCCCTCACATACATTCCCAGGGAAAGCAGGGGCGGACAGGTGGGAATAATTGATCTTGCGAACCAGATCAACGAGCTCTGGACGGAAGGGCACGAGGATGTGGAGAGAAGGGCGCAGGAGGTGCTTTCCAACCTGAAGAACATGAATGCCCACTCACCGTCCGGAACTCTTGGCAATGATATTCCTGAAAAAGTCTTCAGGCAGATGTCTGAATACTTCGACAGCGAATACGGGGGTTTTGGGAGCTCACCCAAATTCCCGTCACCCCAGAACCTCATGTTCCTGCTCAGGTATTATCACAGGACTGGTGAAAGGAAAGCGCTTGATATGGTCACAAAGACGCTGTCAGCAATGAGGAACGGCGGGATCTTTGATCACATCGGGTACGGGTTTCACCGTTATTCCACAGATCCTGCGTGGTTCCTTCCCCATTTTGAGAAGATGATATATGACCAGGCCTATCTTATGATGGCTTACACTGAAGCCTATCAGGCCACAGGAGATGGTTTCTATGAAAAGGTAGTGGGCGAAATTTTCACTTTCCTGGCCAATGAAATGATGTCTCCCGAGGGCGCTTTCTACAGTGCCCTTGACGCGGACAGCGAAGGCGAGGAGGGAAAATTCTACACATGGAAATCGTCGGAGATCATGGCTGTGCTGGGGCAGGAGGATGCCAGCATCTTCATGCAGGTATACAATGTGGACCCGTCAGGCAACTACCTGGAAGAAGCCACTGGAAGGAGCACAGGGAAGAACATCCTGCATCTCACCGGATCAATGGATGAGGAGGCTGAAAGGATCGGCATGTCACCGGTGGAACTTCAGGCCAGGCTCTCATCCATGAGGGAAAAACTGCAGGAATACAGGAACAGGAGGGTGAAGCCGCACCGGGATGAAAAGATACTTGCTGACATGAATGGCTTGATGATTGCAGCACTGGCAAAGGCATACAGGGCAACCGGTGATTCCAGATTTCTTGAGGCATCAAGGAAATGTGCTGATTTTGTCACGGGCAGGATGATGAAGGATGGCAGGATATTGCACAGGTTCAAGGATGGTGAAGCTGCAATACCCGGATATCTGGATGACTACGCTTTCCTTTCCTACGGCCTCATAGAACTGTTCCTGTCAACAATGAATGCAGATTACCTGTCCTTGGCAGTCCATATGGCCGCAACCATTGACAGCCACTTCAGCGATTCAGCCAATGGTGGTTATTTCTTCACTGCAGATGACGGAGAAAAGCTGCTCATACGCATCAAGGAAGGGCATGATGGATCATATCCTTCCGGAAACTCTGTGCAAATGTTGAATCTTGCAAGGCTCGGGGGCATTCTGTCCAACGATCAGTTTCTCTCCTGGGCGGAATCCTCAGGAAAAGCCTTCGCGAAGGACATCGCAAGATCCCCCATGTACTTCAGCTTCATGGCTCTGGCAATTGACTACCTTAAGGGGGGGAGTTATCTTGTGAAGACATCCATCCATAATCCTGAAGTCGAGAAACTGAAGGAAAAGATGTGGAAAGGATTTTACCCGGATGCAGAGCTTGTTATAACCAATCAGGAAGATGCCGATCTTATGAGGGTACTGGATGAGCCAGTCTCGGCGGGGAATAACAGGGATGGGAAGGAGATAATGATATGCACGCAGATGAACTGCCTGCCGCCTTCAGAAAATGTGGATGCAGCCATCGCAGTGCTTGATAAAAAAATGTGATCAGTTGGTGGGGGTGCCTGTCCCTATGACACCATTTGTCCTGAGGTCCACCAGCCGAATTTCCGTAACGTAGGTGGCATTAATCTTTCCGCCCTTGTCCGATGTGCTGTGTGTGAGATCTATTATGGTGGTGCTGGACAGATAGGATCCCCCTGCCACCGATACAGTCCAGTTATAGCCGGTTCCATTGTCCGTTATGCTGGGAATTGCGGCGCCAAGCACCACATTGGTGACTGTTCCATTTGAGTTCACTATCTCCATTTCCGTGTAGTTGAGCGAAATGTTGCCGCCGAACTGGTTAACATAAACCCTGTAACTGTGCAGGCTTCCGGCAGAAGTGTTGGTAACAGTTATGTCGCCAAGGGGAGTTGAAGCCCCGAGGAAAGTGGTATAGCCTCCAAGTATTGTGTAAAGGGTGGCGGCCAGAA
>JAMCUV010000072.1 GCA_023379345.1 Thermoplasmatota archaeon | reverse complement strand
CTGTGATGCCTAATGGTTCTTGAAGGGCTGGCCGGATCGCTCAGGGAGACAATACGGAAGATATCCCGCGCAAGCTACATTGACAAGGAGACAATAAAGGAGGTCTCCAAGGAACTTCAGAGGGCACTGCTGAAGGCTGACGTGAATGTGAAGCTGGTCCTGAACCTTTCTTCCACACTTGAACGCAGGGCTACCGAGGAAAAGCCACCTGCTGGCATGACTGAACAGGACTTCATGATCAAGATCATCTACGAGGAGCTCCTGAAGATCCTGGGGGAGGATTCCAAGATAGAGCTGGGTGAGCAGACCATAATGCTCGTTGGTCTCTATGGCCAGGGCAAGACAACAAGCGCAGGCAAGCTTGCCAAATTTTTCCACAGGAAAGGGCTCAGTGTTGGCCTCATCGCAGCAGATGTCCACAGGCCCGGAGCCTACGATCAGCTGGAACAGGTCGCAAAGCAGGTGAATGTCCCGTTCTATGGCGAGAAGGGGCAGAAGAACCCGGTCAGGATAATAAGCAACGGCCTGGACCAGCTCAAGGACCTCAAGGTGAAGATCATCGATACCAGTGGCAGGGATTCACTGAATCAGGAACTGATTGACGAGATCACGGAAATAAAGAAGAAATTCCAGCCAAAGGAGGTCCTGCTTGTCATGGATGCCACCATAGGGCAGCAGGCTGGTCCCCAGGCAAAGGCAATAGACGATGCCGTGGGGATAACCGGCGTCATAATCACCAAGATGGATGGCACCGGGAAGGGTGGAGGGGCCCTCAGTGCTGTTGCAGATATCCACGCACCCGTGTATTTCATTGGAACAGGGGAGCACATGGATGATCTGGAGGTCTTCAACGCAAAGAAGTTCCTGTCACGCCTGCTTGGCCTGGGGGACCTGGAAACACTCCTTGAGGCATTCCAGGAAACAGAGATAACAGAGGAAGAGGCGGAGGAATCCATGAACCGCCTCATGTCAGGGAAATTCAACCTCAAGGACATGTACGAGATCTGGGAGAAGTTCGCACAGCCAGGCATAATGAGGAAGATGTTCGATGCCCTCCCACTCTCAAAGATGCCAGGTGGAGGAAAGATCGGTGCAGAGGACCTGGATAACGCCCAGGACAAGCTGAACAACTACCGCGTAATCATGGATTCCATGACTTTCTACGAGCTGGAGCATCCGGACGAGATTAACGCCAAACGCATCATGAGGATAGCAAAAGGATCAGGCAGGGAGGAAACTGATGTCAGGAACCTCCTTAGGGAGTTCAAGGCAATGAAGAACAACCTGAAGGCCATGAAGGGCAACCGCGGATTCAAGAAACTGATGCGTAACCAGATAAAGGCAGGTAATTTCGGGCTGGAGAATCTCGAGGGCCTTCAGTGATCCCCATGGAGGAGATGAATAAGCCCGCCAATATCCATGTGCATCCTCCTTTCAATCTCGGCCACTGATATCTCGGTATATTCTTCCGCTGCAAGTTTTTTCACGAAGTTTTCAATTGCGCTGGGCTGTGCCTTCATGAGTTCCCTGTGAAGAAGGAACTCGTCCCTCACCCATGGCGCAAGCTCTGCCTGGAATTTCTCCATGTAGCTCTGCGCGGCATTTTCTATCCTGTCTTCAAGCTGGCCGGTTATGCATTCTGCCGCCAGTTTCGCCGTGGTTACCGACTGGTGGAATGCGGAGGAGAAGACCGGATTCCACAGGCCGGACTGCAGGCCGGTTACAATGGCACCGCCGTATTCCGGCACAGGTGCGGCAGGAAGAGCCAGGATCCTCTGTCCTGAAGCAACCGACCCCGTTTCAGCTGCAGCATCCGCAGCCTGTATTCCTGGCCTTGCAGGCATCAGGGATATTGTATCATGAAAGCCTCCTGGAACAGGGTTTTCAATGGTTGTGCCATGATAATCACCGTGGAAGGCAATAAGCGCAATTTTCCTCTCTTCTGGCCGGGATACGGTCCTGCGGTACCTGAAACCCGCCTGGAAGATATCCTGCACAGGCTGCCTGCCGGCGAAGGCTGGCATGTTGTTCCATGATCCGCCCGCCAGCACAAGGAAATGCGCTTTGAGCAGTTCCCGGCGTGAGCCGGTCCTGAACAAGACCTCAAACTCACCATTGCTGTCCAGCGAAACGGTTTCCGCCCTGGACCTGATGTGGACATGTGAACCTTCCAGCGCTGCAAGTGCCGTGAGTTCCTTTTTCAACCTGTCTGTCTCAACGGCAGCATTGAACACATCACCTTCCTTTCCAGATGCACCCATTGTCATGAATGCAGATCCGCAGTTGATTTCAACCCCATCAAGTCTCTCAATGGGCATTTCATCCGGATCCGCACCGGCGGCCCTGAGGTCGTTGATGTTTACCAGGTCATCGCAGGTCATGGGAGCACCGATCTCCATCCTCATGTCAACGATTGCCGTGGCAAAACCGCGCTTCTGGAGAATCCTTGAAATTACTGACCCGGAAGGGCCACCACCAATTATGATGCAGTCAGGCAATGCTGGCTTAATACGTCTGGTCTCTTTTTGTTTTTCATTGATTCTGTCACTCCGGCCGGATCAAATAAATTTTAAATATGGTGCCATATACTCAGGCAGTAGTCGATTTTCATGAACAGCGTGGACAATTATGATATAATAGTTGCAGGAGC
>JAMCUV010000071.1 GCA_023379345.1 Thermoplasmatota archaeon | reverse complement strand
CCGATTCACTGTGGATTAAGGATTTGCTTTCCATAAAGACGGAGCACTGGGGAATAACCGCCACCCAGGACGGAAAGGCTGTTCTCAGGGACCCAGGTGTCCTCAATATCAGGGGAAAGCGCGTCCTGATTGTGGATGATATAACCGACACCGGGCAGAGCATGAAGCTTGCCCATGAATTTGTCATGAAGCAGAATCCCGCAGAGGTGAAGACCGCCACAATGCTGCACATAACAAGATCCAGCTTTGTCCCTGATTTTTACGGAGAGGAAATTACGGAGAAGAACTGGGCTTGGTTCATCTTCCCGTGGAATGTATACGAGGACGTTGACAATCTCCTGTCAAGGGTCCTGAGGAAGGAGTCATCACTTGAACAGGTAACGGATCTCCTTCAGGAGAATTTCGAGCTTGTCATCCCGCAGAAGCACCTGAAGAAGGTTCTGGATGATTTCGTCACCGCAGGCAAGCTGGTCCTCAAATCCGGGAAATTCAGGCTGCCAGAGAAAGCGGCAGCTCAGTAGACAACAGTGCCTGATTCCCCCGCTATTACGTCTGAAGCATTATCAAGAGATCCAATAATGGAAACCCCGTGGTTCCGCTCCACAAACTCCAGGGCGGCCCTCACCTTCGGTCCGATACTCCCTCCCGGGAAATTGCCCTGGGTGTAAAGTTTCCTCAGGTCTCCAGCACTGATCCTTGCCAGCTTTTCCTGGTTCGGCTTCCCGTAGTTTAGGTATACGCCATCCACATCCGTAAGAATCACAAATTTATGGGCCTCAAGGATGTTTGCCATGAGTGAGGAAGCAAGATCCTTGTCAATCACGGCATCCACACCCCTGTAGCCGGAAACGGTCTTTATGACAGGAATGCCGCCTCCACCCACGCATATGGGAAGGAATCCCGACGTCAGCATTGAGAATATGGCCGACCTTTCCGCAATATCAACAGGATACGGTGAAGGCACAACCCTCCTGAATCCCTTCCCGGGCTCCTCTTTCATGACCCATCCGCTCTCCTTGGCATGTTTCTCAGCATCATCCTTGTTGTAATACGGGCCTATTGGTTTGCTGGGGCTGTGAAAAGCCTCATCGTTCTCATCCACAATAGTCCTGGTGAATATTACGGCAGCATCCTTGGAAATCCCGTACCTTGCCTTCATCTCGTCATATGCAGTCATCAGTATCTCGCCAATGAGCCCCTGCGACATTGAACCGCATGCATGAAGCGGCATGGGGTGCGTAATGCCCCTTGAATGCTCATTCTGGAGCAGTATGTTCCCAACCTGCGGGCCGTTCCCATGGGTAATTATCACCTCGTTGTCCAGAACAACTTTCCATATTTTCTCCATGGCCTCAGTGGCCCGTCTCAGCTGCATCTCATATGAGGAATCGTCACCATTCCTGAGAAGTGCGTTCCCTCCGAAAGCAATAAGAATCCTTTCCATAAAACTCCCCGGGAGAATATGTGATTCCCGCCAGCTATATAACCTGACTGCTTAATTCAAGATACTTGCATCTTTCACAGTAACACGTATTATTTGATGGTAAAACATCATATGCAAAGAATTTTGAAAGTACGACCTCAGGAAAAAGCTATGTTACATCGGGGGATTACCATTCATGAAATTCAGAATTGCGCACACGCCTGACCCTGATGATTCATTCATGTTCTATGGCATGTTCGAGAAGAAGATTCCATGTGCATTCCAGTACCAGCAGACAGTTAAGGATATAGAGACTCTGAATGTGGAGGCGCCAAAGGAACTCTACGATGTCACTGCAATATCCGCCGGAGGTTATGCCCATTTCCATGACAGGTACAGGCTGACATCGTCAGGGGCAAGCTTTGGCCTGACGTACGGCCCGAAAGTGATTGCCAGGAAGGATGTTGACCTGTCAAGAGCTGTTGTGGCAGTACCTGGTGAATACACATCATCTTTCCTGCTCTACCAGATGTTTGCGCCGGAACCAAAGGAGTTCAGGCAGATGAGATTTGATCTCATACCTGAAGCTGTCCTGTCAGGACAGGCTGATGCAGGTGTCCTCATTCACGATGAGCAGCTCACCTTCAAGGAGAAAGGCCTAATTGAGGTAATGGACCTCTACCAGCAGTGGAAGAAATATGCGGGTGACCTCCCTGTCCCTCTGGGATTCAACGCCATAAGGAAGGCTGTTTCCCTGGACGACGCAAAAAAATACATGGCAGACTTCGACGCGTCAATCAAGTATGGATTCCAGCACGAGGACGATGCGGTACGCTATTCCCTGAAATATGCCAGGTACCCTGACATGGAGCTTGAGAGAAAATTCATCAAGATGTACGTCAACCCACTTTCTGTGGATTTCGGGGAACAGGGAAGGAAATCCCTTGATCTCTTTTTCAGCAGGGCATTCAGCATGGGATTTCTTGAGCCATTCGATGTGGAGATCATCTAATCCCCCTTCTGGTGACTGACCGCCATCACAGGAAATCAACCAGTGCAACAAATGCAGCTGTTGCCAGAAGAATGGCTCCCATGATGTAATCGATGTATCTCGGAGGTATTTTTTCAAGCCCCCTGGCAAAGCCCCTCATTGTCCCGTATACCACAAGTGTCAGGGACAGTGCGCTGGCCAGGGCAAATGCAATGATGACGGCACCCATATCCACAGGGGACAGTGACGCTCCTGCAAGGACTATGGGCATGAGGGCGAGATCAGGAAATATGCTTATGCTCAGCACTGTGCTGACGGAAGCCCCTGAGATCTCACTTCCAGCATCATGCTCAGAGTATCCAGTGACAATGAAATAGAGCCCCACAGCAACAAGCAGAAGAATTGCCCCGTAGTTCAGGTAGTTCTCATACCTCCCTGCAACAATGGTGCCAATGAAGAGGGCAATGAGGGCAAGTGTTGCCGATGTTCCTGCGTGAAGTATTCCAAGGAACGCAGCCATTGCATATGTCCTCCTGTGTGAAAACTTGAGCCTTGAGGAAACCACTGTGAGTGGGATCCAGTGGTCCGGGGCGAGCATGTGAAGTCCCGCCAGGATGACAGCAAGGGCAAGTATGGCTGCAAAGAGCGACATTGCAACAGCATAACTTTGCTCTTAAATAGTTCGCGGTTCGCTGTACCCGTAGCAAACTGCAAATACCGTGAAATCATTTGTGTGCATTGGAAACAGTTGCTTTCGATCAGATCGGGAGAACCAGAAAACTTGAGGTGATCACCATCCTCTCATCCATGGGCGTATTCATGGATGGTTATGCCCTTTCCATCTTCTCCAGTGCTTATCTCTTTCTGAGCAGCAGTTTCCTTAACAGGGCCATTTTCGTGTCCTTTGCCGCATCATCAATCTACATGGGGATGTTTGCAGGATCAATCGTATTCGGCCGCATATCAGATTCCCTGGGGCGGAAGAGGATCTACACGTATGATCTGCTTCTCACCTCGCTCTTCCTTGTGCTGACCGGTTTTTCAGGGAACCTCACTGCTTTCTTCATCTTCCAGCTTCTGGCGGGTATTGGCATAGGTGCGGACTATCCCATCAGCTCATCAATCCAGGCAGAATTCTCCCCAAGGAAGAGCAGGGGAAAATACCTGGTTTTCAACATATTCTCATGGACTCTTGGTT
>JAMCUV010000070.1 GCA_023379345.1 Thermoplasmatota archaeon | reverse complement strand
CGTGAATCCGTGTAGAGTGATACCATTTCCATGGTCTTTGCCATCCTGTCCAGGATATCTGACAGATCCTGCGTGAGAGGAACTATGTCAGAAACTGCCTGCTTAAGATATACGGATTCCACCCTGGTGCCAGCAAGTTTCAGGATCATTTCCGCAGGTTTCCCGGTGATGTCAATGGCCCCCAGTGCCTCAATAAATTCAGCTTCCGTGAGCTTCCGGAATCTGTCAATAACAGAGAACGTCCGGGCAGTATCCAAAACCTGCACAGACTTCAGTATCTGCTCCATCATTCCCCTGTGGTTCATCCTTATCTCATAATTTCCGGATAACCCCAGTGAATCCAGGATCGTTACTGCCAGGCCTATTATCTCTGCGTCAGCATCAGGTGTGTCAGGACCAAAAAGATCCGCGTTGAACTGAACGTGTTCCCTGAGCCTGCCTGACTGTGGCTCCTCATACCTCCATATCTTGGGAAGGCTGAACCACCTTACGGGCTTCTGAAGATCCTTCTTTGAAGTAAGCATCCTCACAACTGAAGGTGTTGCTTCAGGAACCATTGTAACTTCCCTGCCGCCCTTGTCCACGAATGAGAAGGTCTGGCTCACAAGCTCATCCCCTGATTTTATTCTGTAGAGATCAAGTGGCTCAAGGCTGGGAAAGTCTATTATCTGAAACCCAAAGGAGTGGGCGACCCTTTTGGCCGTGTTAAACATGTTCTCCCTTGGCTCTGCATCTTCAGGATATATGTCCCTGAAACCCCTCAGGTTTTCAAATTTCATAGTCAAGGCATTCACTCAGAATATATATCCGATTTCATGGCAATGACTTCAAAACAATACGTTTAAATATTTTCATGTTAATATTTATTCAGTTGGATTCCGAACGTGCCGATACAGTTTTCGCCATGCTCAGGGATGGCGGGTTTACAAAGAATCAGTCCAAGATACTTGCTATGCTGGAGCAGGTGAGTGATGTTGGCCTCCCGGAACTTACCCTTTATCTTGGCATGAGTTCGTCCAGGGCTTCGGAAAGCCTGAAAACTCTCCTGAGAACTGGCTATATAATGGCCATGGACGTGAAGTATGTCATGGGAAAGGGGAGGAGCAGGCGCATATATCGCCTGAAGATGCCCATAGAAGAAATCATATCTGATTCACGCAGAAGAGTTGCTGTTATGATAACTTACCGCAACAACATTGATCCCTAGTGCCCATTTATCTTCCTTGCCAGTCTTTTTGAGTATCTGTTCAGGGAGAAATGAGAATACGACCCCAGGGTGTTTTTTACCTTCATCCCATCCATGCCGTCGATACCCTTTCCTATAATGTTTACCAGAGACTTCTCTCCCTGGTCAACTATGCTGCTGTAGTGAAATTCATGTCCCCGTACTGTCTCACCCTTCCTGAAGAGCAGGGAATCCTGGACCGCCTTAAGCTGCGTATAGCTCAGGGTGAGCTTTTCATTCTTCTTCACAGTTCCGCTGAATACGCCCCCCATGGGATAAACACCAGATTCCGTCTCCATCTCCTTCTCCAGATACATGAGCCCGCCGCATTCGGCAATGATATTCCCTCCGGATTCAGAATAGTCCCTTATCATCCCTCTCAGAGCATTGTTGGCAGAAAGCTCCGGTGCATAAAGCTCGGGATAGCCTCCGCCAAAATAAACCATATCCGGGTTCTCCGGACGCTCCCCCGATACAGGCGAAAAGTAATGCACATTGCCGATTCTTTCCAGTGCCCACAGGGAATCAGCGTAATAGAAATTGAATGCCCTGTCAAGGGCTATCCAGATCTCTTTACCACCATCTGAGATCAAGTCATGGCCGGTCTGCTGGAATTCTCTCTCAGGCAGATTATCAATGAAACCCATGTCAAGATAAGTTGATACCAGGGAAGCCTTCTCTCCGATGTCCTCCATCTCCTGCCCGGTGTGCAACCCCAGGTGCCTCTCCGGGACAGTGAAGGTATCGTTCCGCGGTATTGCGCCTATTATGCGTATTCCGTGTTCAGTGAAGGGTTTAGACACCATTTCAAGGTGCTTTCCTGATGCGTACCTGTTGATAACCACACCCAGCGTGAGAGGCGTTATGAAAGATTTTGCAATGTAATAGGCCGATTCGGCCAGCTTCGATACGTCAATGACAAGGACATATGGAATTGAGAACTTCCTGAAGTAATAATAGGTGCTCAGGTTTATTGGAGAACCTGAATCATAAAGTCCCATGACGCCTTCAACAACACCGTAGTCATATTTCGATGCAGCTCCTGACAGGACACTGGAATACGCCCTCCCCTGTATCCAGCGGTCAATGTTCCATGTCCTGTTCCCTGTGACTCTTGAAGAAAGGCCGCCATCTATGTAATCCGGGCCAATCTTGAATCCTGTGGAGTTTTTGAGCCTGGAAAGAAAAGCAAGTGTTACTGTTGTCTTTCCTGAGCCTGTCATTGGAGCGGCTACGCCAAAAACCTTCATGGCGGGTCATGCAGTCCAAGATAAAATAAATGACCATAGAGAGAGTCTGGTGAATTCATATTTCATGAACCCTGAGGGCATATATGTTATAAACAAATGTTAATTACTAATTAGAAATATCACCTCATGGAACGGGAGTATTACGTTGATTCCCTAAGGAAATCAAGTTTCAAGATAACACCGCAGAGGCTTACAGTCATAGATTATGTAAGGGATCACAGCCCTGGTCACTTCACCGCCGAAAAGATATTCAACGCAATAAGGGAGGAGGAACCAACCATCACCCTGGCAACAGTCTACAATATTCTAAAGGCACTGCAGTCCGCAGGCACACTGAAATCCCTTGAACTCAACGGCACCACATGGTTTGAGACCAACACAAAGTTCCATGCCAACTTCCTCTGCACGGTATGCGGGAACATCTATGACATGGATGTTGATGAGGAGTCTCTTCTCCGCTCAATAGACGTGGACGGTAACATGGTGGAACAGGCAAGCGTCATCCTGAAGGGCGTATGCCGTGAATGCCGCAGAAACGGGCTATGACCCCGGATTCTTCAGGGCTTCTATGATTTTCACTGCATCAGAATTTTCGGCTGCATCGTGAACCCTCACAATATCCACTCCCTCTGATGCAAGATATGCAGTCAGTGCAATTGTTCCAGGCAGCCTTCCATGCACATCACGGCCAGTTATATTTCCTATGAAGGCCTTACGTGAGACTCCCACAAGCAGCGGAAAGCCGAACCTGTAGGACCGGATATTCCTCAATATCTCCAGATTTCCGGCAGTATCCTTTGCAAATCCAATTCCCGGGTCCACGATGATCCTGTCAGAAGCCACTCCTGAATCCATCAAGTGAATTACACGCTCCTGGATTTCCTTGATGGTCTCAGCAATGAGATCCCCGTATTGAGTCATGGTCTGCATGGTTTCAGGAGTACCGCGCATATGCATCACGACGCACTGCAATTCACCATCAGCTGCAATATGGATCATCCTCTGGTCCGAAAATCCGCTGATGTCGTTCAGAATGCGTATTCTGTCCCTGAAGTAGTTCGCCACCTCCGGATGCCTTGTGTCAAGGGATACGGGAATGCGGGAAGTCGAGGTTACGTAATCCAGCACGGGCCTGATCCTCTCAATCTCTTCAGCGGCACTTACCTGAGGGCTGCCTGGCCTTGTGCTTTCGCCTCCGATATCAACAATGTCTGGCTTCTGGTCAAGTATGCTATCAACATCTTTATCAGGCGCCATATGCCTGGAACCGGGGTAGAAGGAATCTGGGGTTGTATTGATGATTGCCATGATTCTGGTGTGGACCTTACTGGGGGGTCTGTTTCCAGCAAGCAAGGCTTCCATCCTGGCATCCACATTCAGATTGGATATTCCCGGTGAAAGATAATGGAAATATAGCCTGCCTGATATGTTTACAGGCTCAAGTGAAACAACCCTGCTCCCATGGATTTCCTCCCTGCTGATGAGTTCAAAATTCTCAGGGCGTCCACCATGGAAGGCATCATTGGTATTTCTTGCGGGAAAAGCAAACACACCTGTGGACATTGAACCAGATATGAACTGGACATATTTATCATACCCGATCCGGCCAGTAAGCCACATGACAGTTACTGCCATATAGACCCCTGACTTAATGAATAAATAAACATAATTTGATAAAATTTTTTGACATTTTGTTGAATTTTCTATTGCCAGATAATCTTATTAATAAAATTACAATTAGGATTACTTACGTGACGAAGAGGATCGAAACCAACATGGAAAACAGTGAAGACCGCCCTATTGAGGGTATTGGGTACCACAGGAATTACACAAACATTGATGAACTGTCAGTAGCCATAAGCAAAGGCCTGAGCCTCCAGAACAGGAGCATGAGCCCGGAAGAAGCATTCGAAGCAGCCGAGCACCTCATCAACTTTTTTGGATACAATGACCGGGTTATAGATAATATGCTTGAGCCAGAGGACAGGGATGCTTTCTATACCATGGAGGATATTGGCATTCTCCAGACTGAGAGGGAGGAGACCACTCTGTATGATGGAAGGGAATGGAGAATACATTACTGGATACTCAACGTGAACCGCATTATTGAGCTGTCAAAAATGAAGACGGTGACCACGAAGATTGAGAAAAACCAGGACTTCCAGATATATGATGATATTCCTGATGAGTACTGGAAGATGAACTAGGTGCTGAATTGCAGATCGCTGTACTTGATCGGGAAAGGTGTCATCCCAAGAGATGCCACCATGAATGCCAGTATTACTGCCCACCTGTACGCAGTGGCACTCCCACAATAGAATTTCCTGTGCCGGATGAGCAACCGGTTATAAATGAGCCACTGTGCATTGGATGTGGTATATGTGTACACCGATGTCCCTTTGGCGCAATTAAGATTATCGGGCTGCCGGATGAGCTGAATTCAGAGATTACTCACCAGTACGGGCTGAATTCGTTCCGCCTCTATTCGCTCCCGGTACTGGAGCAGGGCAAGGTTACAGCCATTCTGGGGCAGAATGGAATGGGCAAGACAACAACACTGAAGATACTTTCAGGGCTGCTGGTGCCCAACTTTGGCAAATATGAAGAAGAAGTATCAAAGGACAAGGTCATACGTTATTTTGCAACGTCGCTGATGGGCACGTATTTCCAGGATATTTATGAAGGGAAGAGGAAGGCTGTCCTGAAGGATCAGAACGTTGACCTGATTCCCAGGGTAGTGAACGGAACTATCGGGGAAATCCTCCGGAGAAATGATCCCCAGCACAGGTTCGATGATGTGGTATCACAGCTTGAGATGCAGGGATCACTGGACAGGGACGTGAAGGCATGCTCTGGTGGCGAGCTGCAGAAACTTGCCATTGCCACAACGCTACTGAAGGATGCTGACATATATCTCTTTGACGAGATGTCATCCTACCTTGATGTGGCTGAAAGGATCAGGGTTGCTAAAATTATTCAGGAACTCTCCAGAACAAAGACCGTCATGGTTGTTGAGCACGATCTGGCCCTCATGGACTGGATGGCTGACAGCGTTCACCTGGTTTACGGCCAGTCCGGCGCCTATGGGATAATAACGGAACAGAGGACCAGCAACAAGGCCATAAATTCCTTCCTTGAAGGATACCTGAGGGAGGAAAACGTCAGGATAAGGAATTATTCCATAGATTTCCAGGAGAAATCCGCCAGGAGGACGGCAAGCGGGTCGGAAATAGCATCATGGTCAGACCTGTCCATGGAACTTGAAGGCTTCACCCTGAAGGTTGAGAACGGTCTGATCCGCAATGGCGAGGTTATCGGCGTTCTGGGAAGGAACGCCCTGGGGAAGTCCACATTTGCCAGGATGCTTGCCGGCATAATGACTCCCACCACCGGATCACTCTCAAGGACCCTGAAGATATCATACAAGCCCCAGTACATCTCGTCAGATTTTCAGGGGACCGTGTCTCAACTGCTCTACCAGGCCCTGAAGGAAAGGATGGACAGCGCCATGGTCAAGAACGAGGTGATGAAACCCCTTGAAGTTGATTCACTCTTTGACAATAATGTGGAAGACCTTTCGGGCGGTGAGCTGCAGAGGGTTTCAATCGCCCTGACTTTATCACTTGACGCAGACCTCTACATAATCGATGAGCCCTCCGCCCACCTTGACAGCGCCTACAGGATGTCCGCAGCCAGAATTATAAGGCGTGTCATGGAAAACAACAAGAAGAGCGCCTTCGTGATTGACCATGATGTGTACCTCATCGACCTGATTTCCGATGCGCTCATAGTCTTCAATGGTATACCCGGGAAGGAGGGATTTTCACGCGGGCCCATGTCCATGAAGGATGGAATGAACATGTTCCTCAGGGATGCGGGTGTGACATTCCGGAGGGATGCCACCACCAAGCGCCCAAGGATAAACAAGATCAACAGCAGGCTTGACAAATCCCAGAGAGAGTCCGGAAATTACTATTATTCGGGATGACATCCCACATCGAGGTAAAGTGTTGGAAATCATACACAGGGATGGCCTGGCAAGAATCGGAAAATTCTCCACCGCACATGGTGATATCCAGACCCCCACAATTCTTCCCGTTGTAAACCCCAATATACCCACACTCACCACAGAGGAAATGGTCAGTCTGGGAGCAAGAGCCTTCATAACAAACAGCTACATAATCAGGAGAAATCCAAAACTGAGGGAAAGGGCCGAGAAATATGGCGTTCATTCCCTGCTGGGATTCGACGGGCCCATAATGACAGACAGCGGCACCTTCCAGAGCCACGTGTATTCCGATGTTGAATTCTCAAATGTGGAGATAGTGGATTTTCAGAGGAAAATAGGAAGTGACATATCCACAATCCTTGACATATTCTCAGAGCCTGATTTTTCTCATGATCGGGCAAGGGAGGCAGTTCTGGAGACCCACAGGAGAATGGCTGAACTTCCCCCAATTGACGATACAATAATGGCAGGGCCCATTCAGGGGTCGCTGCACATGGACCTCAGGAAGCTGTCTGCAGAACTCATGAGCTCCTCCCAGGCAGGATACCTGCCAGTAGGCGGTGTCGTCCCTCTTCTTGAAAACTACCGTTATGATGATCTTGTTGACGTGATTCTCGCAAGCAAACTCAATGCTGATTTTTCAAAGCCCATACACCTTTTCGGCGGAGGGCATCCCATGTTTATGGGAATGGCGGTCCTCCTTGGCGTTGACATATTTGATTCCGCGTCCTATGTGAAGTATGCCAGGGACAACAGGATGCTTTTCCAGGACGGATCCAGGGACCTTTCGAAGATAGGATCATTTCCCAGGTGGAGCCCACTGTACGGTAAATACACCGTGGATGAGCTCAGGAATGCTGCCCCGGAAGAACGCTTCAAACTGCTTTCCATGCACAACCTTTCTGCAATCTTCAATGAGCTTGAGGAGATCAGGGAACAGATTTACCAGCAGAGGCTGTGGCAGTATGTGGAGGCAAGATCGCGTTCCCATCCCTATCTTTTCCGTGCATTCCTGCGCCTTCTTGATCATTCCGGGTCTCTGGAGAAATTCGAGGATCTCTCCAAGAAGAGCACATTCTTCTACTTCGATGAATACAGCGAAAGAGGGCCATATTTCAGGAGAATTGAGAGAAATCTCGGGTACCTCATGTCGCCGGAGAAAGGAAAATTCAGGGTGCTCTCCCCAGACCACTGGCATCCCGGTAGAATCCATTCACCGGAGTTCGTATCTCTCTATGAGAGAACGAATGAACGCTTCCTTGTACCGTGGAACAACACAGTGATACCGGTTGAGCTGGATGAGACCTACCCGTTCCAGCAGATGATATCCAGCGGCCTCGTGAGGCCAGATTCCATAGCGGCTGCAGGGGAATGGCCTGCGGACGGCGGACTGCCGGAGGATATGGAAGCCGGATCTAGGAATTTCAGGCTGGAGAGAGTGAGGACAGTTGCTGATTTCCAGTTCGGTTCGGGAACTGGCAGGAAACTGTTTCCAGATGCATGTGAGGTGAGAGTTTCACGATCAACTGGAAGGTTGAGGAGCGTCCTGCTTGATGGGCGCCTGCTGGCGACACTCAGGGCCCACGATGGCTTCTTCACCCTTGGAATTGCAGGTGCGGAAATACTGCATGATATTTCACCAGGCCTGGAGAACAGAGTCGTGGTCACGGACGACAGCGCCGAATTCAATGCGCAGGGATACAATGTATTCTTCAAGTTTGTGAAGAAATTCGACAGTGCAATAATAGCAGGAAATGAGGTGCTTGTTGTTGATGATGCAGATCACCTTATGGCTGTGGGAAAATCCGTGGCATCCGGTCCCGAAATGGGCTACTACAGGAAGGGCCTTGCAGTGAAGGTTCACAGGGGAGTCCAGGAAAAACCAGAAACGGATCAGGACTGAGCCGCAGGCATTCGCTTCATCTTCAGGTACTTGTCCAGAGAAGTCATGAGCATTGCCGTAACCATGACTGTCCCCCCTATTATGACGGATATGCCCAGTGCCTCGTGTGCGATTATAACCGAAGAAAGTGCCGCAAATACCGGTTCTCCAACGTAAATTACTCCGGCCGCAGCAGGATCAACATATATTAGTGCAATTGTTGAAACATAATATCCGAATATGCTTCCGAATATTGCGGTGAAGACCAGGGCGAAGACCACGTAACCGTTGAATGTCCCTATCCCACCTGGAGATATGGGTATGGCGGCAAATGAGAATATGGTGACCGCAAGCAGCTGGTAGAAAGTGAATGTGTACGAATTGAGGCTGCCGGAATACCTGGATACGTATGCGATCTGCACTGCGTAAGCAACTCCGCAAATGAGTGTAAGGAGATCGCCCAGCCTGCTGCCGAATCCTGCTGATGACCCTACTGACATAATTATGAGCCCGGCAAAGGCGATGACCGAGGCGTATACGTCCATACGGGATACCCTGTTGTGAAGAAACATGAAGGATATGAGGGGGAGAATCACGACGTAGATGCCTGTTATGATGCCGGATGCCGCAGCGCTTGTGTAATCAAGCCCAACGGTCTGGAAATAGTAGCCAAGGAAGAGAAGAAAGCCGGCAGTGAAACCGGTCACGATGTTGCGTCTCTTCCAGAAATCACCGCCTTTCCTAACAAGGATGCCCATAAGTGCTGTTGCAACCAGGAACCGGAAAGCAAGGAATGCATCTGCGCTTATGTACTGCAGGGCTGTCTTTATTATTGGAAATGTCACACCCCAGAAGAATGTGACCAGAAGAAGCATCAGCATGTAGAAAAGTTTCTTCTCCATGAGGCAGCACCCGTTATTTCATGGTGATATAACACTTTTGGGGAATGGCCTGAAGCCCATTGTCAGGAGTCTCATGCCATCATGCATCAGCCGATCCGGCAACTACCCTGTTCCTGAAGAAATTCATAAGAATTGAAGGATGCCTCAGGATCATCCTCATCACCAGGCGTGAAGGATAATCAATATCTCCAACGCTGTTTATCATATCAACAACACCAGGGGATGAGAGCATGCTGTATATGCGTGAAAGGGACGAATCGCTCATGCCTGCAAAAATCCTCTGCACAATGCCATCCATCCACAGTTCCCGGCCCAGCTGTGATTTCCAGTACTTCTCGTATCTTGAGAGGAAATTCCCGCTGAAATTCTGGTTCTGGAACGCCTCGTTTATGGCAGTGGCAGCATGATGGGCGGAAACTATGCCGGTGTATATGCCGCCTCCGGTGAGTGGTTTCACTATTCCGGCTGCATCTCCCACAAGCAGGTTCCTTTCCCCAGAGGTCCTTGAAAGATATGCAATGGGTATGGGACCACCCGTTACTGACAGTATCCTCCCTTCTGGAAACCTCTTCTGGAGCCTGCCGAAAAGATCTCTTGCACCTGGCCCAATTGTTCCCAGGCCGATTCTGGTTATATCGCCCGTGGGAACTGCCCACGCAAAGAAGCCATGGGAACTCTCGCTGCCAAGGTAGACGTTTACGCTATCCTGATCTGGAAGCCTGACCGCTGAATCCACCTGGTATGTCGAAACGACCCTTGATGGACGGGATCCGTAGAGAGATTTCCGCACCACACTGTTGGCGCCATCAGCCCCAACTATAATGGAAGAAGACGCCTCAAGGAGGTTTCCATCATGCCGGTATTTAACGTGTACAGCATCACCTGCAACATTCACCTGGGTTATCCTTGAGTCAAGCCTTACATCAGCTCCCGCAGAAATGGCCATGGCAGAAACATCCCTGTCGAACGAATCCCGGTATATTACCGTGGTCTCCTCGGATTTCTCGATGTGCATCTCCCTGTTTCCCGGGAAGAAAACATTGGCACCACGCACCCTGTTTGCAACCGCACTGCTCTTCACATATCCGAAAACCCTGGAAGTCACAACCCCGGTGCATTCAACGGGCCTGCCTATCTCCCTGTGCTCCTCCAGGTTGAGAACGCTGTATCCCATGGAGGCAAGCCTGTATGAGGCGTAGGATCCTGCGGGACCAGCACCGGCCACAATGACATCCAGCACAATATCACATGCAATTCTTGGTTAAAACGTTCTCGTAGCTGTCTACATATGACTTTTATATGGAAAATCATTGACACATGACACTGATGAAGAAGGTCAAGCCGTCCCAGCTGAAATCTATTCTGTCTGAAGTTGCAATAAAGGGCAGGCTTCCGGTTATGATCTGGGGTGCTCCTGGCATCGGGAAATCCCAGATTGTGAGGGATACTGCGGCCGGGCTTGGAATGAGCATCCTTGACCTCAGGCTCAGCTATTATGAGGAGACTGATTTCCTTGGAATACCCGTCCGGACAGAGAGGGGCATGGAGTTCATCAAGTATTCCCGCTTCCCGCGCAGTGGCAGGGGTATCTGGTTCCTGGACGAGATCACGCATGCAAGGACATCCACCCAGGGGCTTGTTTTCCAGCTCATCAATGACGGGATGATTGAGGATTACAAAGTCCCGGAAGGATGGAGATATTTTGTTGGATCATCAAATCTCCCTTCACACAGGAGCATTTCAAACGCCATGCCGTCCGGCCTGTCCAGCAGGTTCACTGGAGGGCACTACGAACTGGTCCCTGACGTGGAAGATTGGGCTGAATGGGCCATTGCCAGTTCCGTGGATGAAAGGATCATCTCATTCGTAACTTACATGGAACACAATGACCAGAGGCCATGGCTGTTCAGGCAGGAGAACGACTATCCCCTTACGCCAAGAACGTGGGCAACCGGCGTGAATTATGCCATCAGGAACCTTGAGGGAGAGACACGCGACACTGCCATAATGGGAATGATAGGGGAGGAGAACGGGCTTGAATTCCTTCATTACCTGAAACTGGCAGCCGGCATGCCTGATCCCATGAAGATCATAGATGGTGACTATGGATGGATCAATGGGGACCATGATGCATCCCTGTGGTATCTGCTTGCAGGAAGCCTTGCCAGGATAGCTTCGCAGGACAGGGGAAAGATCACGGGATGCCTGAGGGCACTGCTTCACATGAAGGACGAGTATGCGGCCCTTGGATTCACTCTTATGAAGAAAGCAGTGGAAAAGGAAGCGCTTGTTTCAAATGAGTTTCTTGCCTCCAACATGGGCAGGTTCAGGGAGATCATGGGTGTCTCGGGTGCAGAGTCCTGACAGAAAACTTTCCTCCATAAGAAGAAGCCTCCTGGTGGAGTTTCCCTTCCTTGGATCCATACTGTCATCCATGGAATTTATTCCGGACAGCAGCATCCAGAGGTTTGCCATTCACGACGGCACTGTGCACTACAGGGAGGATTACCTTGATACCACAACACCGGTGGAGGCAAGGTTCCAGCTTGCCAGATCGGTTCTGCATGTGGCTCTGAACCACGGGCCACGGAGAGGCCTGAGAAATCGTGATCTGTGGTCCCTGTGCACAGATATTGCAGTGGACGGTATCCTGGAAGAGTCTGGTCTGGCTGATGGCGTTTCGGGCGTACTCATCATGAGAAACATGAGGGGAATGTCTGCCGAGGAGATTTATTCAATACTTACCGCTGAAGCCGGGATTCCCGCTGCCAGCCTCTTCAATGCTCCGGAATCTTCCACTGACGCACCAACGCAGGAAACACTTGCGGATCGCATCTCATCAGCAAGGAAGGTCAACAGATCGCTGGTTCTGAAGAGCATGCGGGAAGGCATGGGTACGGATACAGAAGGAGGCCAGTACTCAGCCAGGATGCGCGAGATAGTGGCCGGCGCAAGGATAACTGCAATAATGGCTGGCAAAAATTCAGTTCCTGTAGAGATCCAGTTAAGGGATAGTGCCATTCAGCGGATTTCCATTAGAAGGATCCTTGAGCCTCACACGGAACCTGACAGAACGGCAAGGAGCACATCAAGGTTCAGCAGGAAATACATGGATGCCGGTATCTACATCCCCGGAAGAGGGAGAAAATGCATGAAGGCAGTAATAGCCCTGGATGTATCTGCATCGGTGGACCCTGCAATGGCAGATGCGTTCTTCAGTGACATTGCAGACCTGATCTATGGTCTGCAGCCCGAGGAAGAGGTCAGGCTCATCCAGTTTGATTCGGATATAGTTTATGACCAGCTGTTCTCTGGACCACTGTACAATGGCGAATTCCAGTTCATAAGGAGAGGTATGGGCGGCACGGATTTCAATTCCGTTCTGTCAAGGCTGGCAGCTGATGGGAATACATGGCCACTTGTATTCCTCACAGACGGAAGGGGAGAACCTCCAACCACAGAACCAGACTTTCCGGTGATATGGATAACAACTGGAGAATGTCCTCCCGTGGGGAAATGCATTATTTACGGGGATCATTAATGAGAATCAACCATATTCTCCGCGTACTGGCAGATTTCATAATGGATTACGGGCCTCACAATGTTTCCCTGGTGGAAGGATCTGCAGTTCTATCATTCCCTGAACTTGAGCCCATGCTCAAGAGACATGGAAGCCAGTATACCTACACGGCAATGCCGCTTATGCGCGTTGTATTCAGTGTACCTGCCCTGGCAGACCTGTCAGGAAGTGCATACAGTGGTGAAATTCAGGTAGGATCCATGGAAATCGAAATTGGCAGGATCATGATCCTCAGGGGAGACGGCAGCGAGGAAATACTGACACTGGATCCTGCCGCGGTGGATAAGCTGTTATTCCATCCTGGCGGAAAGGAGCAGAAAAACATGGGCGCCGTGAGAAAACTAATTGACGATCTTGATGAGGCAGGCCTCTGATTCATAAACAACAAATTGTCTCGGTTATGGCCTGTACCATCAGGTTCAGCTAAAAAAAAATTTAAATGGTGCAATAAATTATAGCAGAGATGACAGAGTACAATATTGTTGGAAACGAAGTGCAGTATCTTGAAACAAAGTTAAATGAAGGGGATTCTGTGCTCATCGAACCGGGGCACCTCATATCCAAGAGCCCGTCAGCAAGACTCGATGTCAGGAGTGGCGGTCTCAGGGGAGCGTTCTCGCACATGCTTGCCGGATCAGCGGTATTTCTCCTGAAGGTAGACGGTCCGGGTGAACTCAGGTCCGCAGGTTTCCTTCCGGGGAAAATACTGAAAATTGATCTCACGGGAAATGCGATAATAGCTGAATTCAACGCATTCCTCTGCATGGATTCCACCATTAACTATTCCACGAAATTTGCTGGCATATGGCAGGGCATCCTGGGAGGAGAGGGGCTGTTCCTGGAAAGATTCAGCGGAACCGGTTCCATCATGCTTCACGGCCATGGGCATGTTGTGGAGATGAATCTCAAGGAAGGGGAAGAGATACAGGCGGAACTCAGCCATGTGCTTGCTTTTGATGAATCTGTCCAGTACAACGTGGGTCGGATCGGTGGCCTGAAAACCATGATACTCGGCGGAATGGAGGGAGAGGGACTCTTCTTTGCAGACATGAAGGGACCAGGTCGGGTCTGGCTTCATACCATATCCATGTTCCAGCTCGCTGCAAAGCTTGCCTTCAAGAGATGATTTCTCCGGAAGGCAAAAAACATCTCCATATTTACAGCACCTGAACAAGGATTGCATGCCCTATACGAAAAAGGAATTAAGCCCTGCATGATTCAGCAAACATGAGAGCCACAATAATGCTTGACGTGGGTGCCGACATTGCTGAAAAATGTTCTGCTGTGGCCGGCATACCCATTGATGTGAAGAACCCTGACGGCGCAGATATACAGATAGGCATGAGGGATTTTGTTCCGACACCAGACCTTAAGCTTGTACAGACCGTGTCAGCAGGTGTGGATCACCTTAATTTCAGGAACTTTTCGGACCGGGTAGAATTCTGCAGCAATGCAGGAGCCTTCTCCGATTCTGTGGCACAGCATGCCTTTGCCCTTATCCTTTCCAACACCAACAAGATATGCCAATTCAACAGTGAAATCAGATCCGGCACATACAGGAAAGACCTGGTGCATACACTTTACGGGGAAACACTTGGAATACTTGGCTATGGAGGAATAGGCCAGAGCTGTGCCAGAATTGCCAGAAGTCTTGGCATGAAGGTGCTGGCATACACACGGAGCAGAAGGGATGATGGCTATGTTGACAGGTATACAGACGGCCCTGAGGAGATCATGTCAGGATCATCTGTGGTCATCATAGCACTGCCCCTGACATCTGCAACAAGGAAATACGTTGGCAGCAAGCTCCTGCAGAAGTTCAAAGGGACAATGATTGTCAACATCGCCAGGGCAGATATTGTGGCAAAGGATGACATGATGGCATTCCTCAAGGAAAATCCCGGTGTAATGTTCCTTTCAGATGTGTGGTGGAATGAACCCAATGTTGAACTTCCGCTTCCTGAGAACTCCGTGCTCACGCCGCATGTTGCAGGCATATCGCAGGAATCGATGTCAACCGCACTCATGAGGGCATGCGGCAACGTGAAGAAATATCTTGAGGGAAAGCCAGAACACGTTGTAGACGTGAAGGAATATCTCTGAACCTTAATTCTGTTTCCTCCGGCTATCAGAACTCGAAGAGGCTAGTCTGCTTCTTCCCGTCCTCTGTATCTCCGGCAGGCCGGTGCGCCTTTACGGCGGACTGATCCTTCATGGCCCCAAAATTCAGGAGGTTTGACTGGCTCTCCGCCGATACGTAGTCCTCTGCAATTCCTTCCAGTACCCTGTCAAGGGTCTCCTCCACCCTTCTTGCGTAATAATCCCAGTCCGGCTTGCCCTGGAATTCAGATCCATCAATATATGGCTCAACCTCCTGGGGCGATTTCCTGCTGTTTGTAACTATCCATGAAACCTTCATGCCGGGTATGAATGTCTCTCCCCTTTCCATGAGCATCCTGGCAATCCTCACATTGGCCAGGGATTTCTCCTCCTTGTAGCTCCTAAATTCCTTGACCGTGCGGGAAATCACCAGGCTTTCTATGTCGATTGAGCTGTCTCCTTTCCTGATCTTATCCACTATTTCCCTCTTGTATGCCACGGCCCCCTCTATGTCACGGTCAAGCACCAGATCAAACACGTGTGACAGGGCCTGGCTCTGCAGGTCAAATGAATCTGTGCGCCTGACCTCATAACCGCGCACCAGTATCTCCCCCTTCTGGGATTCCGGGTAAATGATCTTCCCTGCATAACGCTTCTTGGCCCCATGGGAGAACAGGGGGTCCATGACCTTCTCGAATTCAACGGTAACACCCTCATCCCTTGAAACTCTCTCGCTCAGTTCCATGCCAACCTTCACGGCTTCGCTGTCACTGCTTGCGCCAGACTCTATGAATATGCTGTCCGTATCCCCATATATGACCCGGTAGTTCTCGTTCTTGAGCTTATCGATGAGTGACGTAATTGTTTTCCTGGCAAAGGCCGTAACCGCACCACCTATGTCCAGATTTGTGAATCTGTAGAATGAGGATGCCAGAACACCGTAAAATGTGTTCATGAGTATCTTGATTGCCCCCTGCACGCCATCGAGATATTCCTTTTCGCCGGGACTGGCCGTCTTCATCTGCCTCTTCACGGCATCCCTCTGATCCATGAGTTCCTTCAGCAATCTTGGGACAAGCCCTTCCCTCCTCTCCCTGGACAGGAAGTGGACCCCGTTTGGAGCAACTATCTCCCCTGATGGATCAAATGTTGTGAAGCAGATATTGTATTTCATGATCATTGAGGGATACATGCTCTTGAAGTCCAGGACAACCACGTAATCGTAAATTCCTGCACCGATGCTGTGCACATATCCGCCCTCTATGGGGGCCTCCTTGTAGTTGTGCTTTGTCATTGGTACGCCTATGCCTTCCCTGTCGGCTTTCCTGATGAGAAGTGAATCCACATAATTGCTTGTCCCGCCGTTTGTTACGTCATCAAGGGGAAGCTTGGCCACAGTGCTCATGAACATGTTGCGGTCCACTATGCGTATCTTCTGGAATATCCTGAGAGTCAGGTCAGCATCCTTGATGCAGTACTGTGTCACCTCATCAGGCCTTGTTGCCCACTCTTCCTCAATCTTCAGCCTGTTGATATTATCCTTGCCCTCGCCCAGCAGTTCCCTGGAGACATAATTGAGGCTTTCGTGCTTGGGGTGCAGCACCTTCTTGACACCCCACCAGGTGTCTGATATGATCCGGCCATGGAGACGCCAGTACTGTCCCTGCACCCTGTGTGGAGACTGGTGATCCCTGCCTATACCGAACCTGACGCCATTCCTCTCCATCCTGTATTTCAGTACCGGAAGATCGTAGCCATCTATGTTGTACCCGGTTAGCAGGTCAGGGTCCTTGCTGTTCACAAGCTTAACGAAGTCCCTGAGAAGGTCCCGTTCCTTCCCTGAAACCGCACCTTTTTCAGTGGTCTTTCCGTCCGTCAGTGAATAGCCTATGACGAAGATCTGCCCGTACTCCTCATCAGGGCCTTTCTGAATGGCATTTTCTATATCAAAGCTCATTATTTTCAGGGGAGGGTTGAATTCAGGTATGTTCCTGATGTTCTCAATGCGCAGCACATAATCCGTGGTGTAGTTCTGCCTTTCATCCGGCATTTCCTGGCCTTCTATCTCAACGCATGATCCCAGGTCCATATCGTATATGAAACGGTGATGGAACGGTATGTCGGCGGCCAGCACCTGGACGTCCTGGCACTTTTCCCTGAGCTGTGGCACGAGCCACGGTGATTTCACATAAACCCTGATGACACGCTGGTCGGAACCGGAGACCCACAGCCTCTTCTCCTCCTCCCTGACATACTGTTCATCGATCCTGTATTTCTGCAGGCAGGCCTCGGTTGGGCTCACAAGATCGAAATATGGCTGGAACCCGAAGTAAAGTGCTGTAACAGATTTTCCATCATCGGTCCTGCCATAGAGCTCCATGGCCACATCTGAACGCCTGTACGATGCCACCAGTATGCGGACATTCAGCTTCATCATACTTGCTATTGCGGTTACATTGAAATATATGTTGATCGGAGATGCTCGATGGTTTCAAGTCATAAGTTTCAGCAGGGAGCAAATCTGAAGCTTCATGAACAGGTAAGTGTGTTTCCTGCACGTACTGTCCAGTATGAGGTGAACTACTCCTCAGCTGAAGCATGGGGGCTTCCCACTTCAAAGGTTGCTGGCGGAATCTCCATGGGCTTTGATTCCCAGTGCCCGAAGGTACTTCGTCCTTCATGCCAAGCCATCTGACTTTACGGAGGCAGGCACACATGGAGCAATATGCTATCCGACCTTTTTCACTTCTGTCTGCCAGCGGACAATGCAATATATCAGGGAAATAATAAAGTTTCAACCACTTTCATCCCCTCTCTTGCGAAAGGGGACTTTCCGATCACGTAGGTTAAATACTGAGATATGCATTGATTGGAGCACACTGCCTTGACATGGCAGGGGTAGGTGGTATCATGAGTGAAATCCTGAAGCTTGTAAAGAAGCATGAAAAGTACAGATCAGAATCGTTGAATCTCCAGGCATCTGAAAACATTATGAGTGTGAATGCCAGGGAAGCCCTTTCCTCGGACCTTGCATCCAGATATTCACTTGTGCTTGATACCAGCAAGGGCGATGCATACGGGGGAACTCAGTATACAGAGGAGATACTTCATGAAACCGAAAAGCTGGCAGCCTCCCTGTATGGATCAAAGTATGCCGAAGTGAGACCCCTGGGCGGACATATTGCAGCCGAGATGGTAATTCTCTCACTCATTAGCAAGAGGGAGAACATGATGTCAATCGCTGAGAAGAATGGAGGATATACCGGTTATCAGAATGGATATCTGCCGCAGATGTTCGGTTTCCAGAACTATGAGATCCCCTATGATGAAGCATCGCAGGAAATAAATCTTCAGAAGCTGGAAAAGGCCATGAAGGCATCAAGTCCCTCTCTTGTGGTTCTGGGACAGTCATTCTTCCTGAAGCACTATGACCTGAAGCCCATCAGGGAAATGTGCGATGCATACAACTCATACCTTGCATACGATGGATCACACGTAATGGGCCTCATTGCCGGCCAGGCCTTCCAGAAGGATGTGCTTGAATACTGTGATCTTCTATTTGGATCGACTCATAAGTCGTTCTTCGGACCACAGGGCGGCATTATACTCACCAACAACGAGGACATCTTCAGCAGGATCAGGAGGAACATCACATGGAGAACCATGGACAATTATCACCCGTCAAGGATAGCTGCCCTTGGAGTTGCGCTTGAGGAAATGACCCAATACGGCAGGGACTATGCAGCAAGTGTTGTCAGAAACTCTGTTCACCTTGGAAAGGCACTGCATGAGAACGGCGTGGGAGTAAAATATTCTCCCTGGTACTCGGAGACACACCAGATCGCGCTTGACGGCGATTATTTCCAAAGCAAGGGGATGAGCTTTGAGTCGGCATCGCGGATTCTGGAGGACAACAGAATCATCGTGGACAGGGAAGGCAGGATAGGCACCTCCGAGATCAGCAGGATGGGATTCAGCGATATGGGCCAGATTGCAGAACTGATAAGCAGTGCCCTGTCAGGGAAGAACGTCAGGCAGGAAGTCAGTGACCTAATAAAGGAATTGAGAATACACTATACAGGTGCATAACATGAAAGTCAGCGACATAATGATCACCAAGGATCTTGTGACTGTGAGCAACACTGAAAGCGTTGGAGAGGCAATGTCCCGGATGAGGGACACGGGCGTGCACCAGATTCCTGTGCTGTCAGGAAAGCGCTATCTTGGCATGCTCAGCTACAGGGAAATCCTCCGCAGGAGAAGCATTTTCCCTGCTTCAAAAGTCGAGACTGTGATGATAAAGACCCCGAAACTGGGTCCAGGCGATAATATAAATTCTGCCATAAGGCTTTTCAGGGAATCCGGGGTTCCGGCATTGCCTGTGGTTCAAAGAGGGCTTCTTGTGGGTCTCCTTTCAAGGACTGATATCCTGAAGAATATCTCCTCAATTGTCAGGCCCGGGCAGGTCAAGGTTTCAGAAATCATGTCGGATGATCCAATAACCGCGCACGAAGACGAGAACCTTGAACAGGCCATAGAAAAGATCAGGGGACTGGACGAAACAGAAATCCCTGTTACCGACGGGAACGGAAAGCTCACAGGTATACTGCGGATTGAGGAACTGACAGGCGACGCCATAATGCCAAGCCGGGAAAGCCACGGAAGAAGGGACTGGGTCAGCAACCCCGGGAAGAATGACATAAAGGTTGCCTCCATCATGTCGCAGCCTTTCTCGGTTAAGCCAACCGCCTCAGTTGAGGACCTTACATCAACAATGGTGTCCAACGGGCTTCATGTTGTACCGGTTGTGGACGGATCCGACAGGATAGTTGGAGTTGTTGACGTATATGATGTCATCAATGCCATGGATGTGGGCAGGAGCAGGGCAGGAGTCCTTGTGCAGGTCTCAGGCCTGGAGCCCTACGATGATGATCTTTATGATATCATCTACTTTGAGGCAGGGAAGTTCCTGAGCAAGCTTGGCAAGATGTCGGGGGTCAAGAGTGGCACCTTCAACGTTCATGTGGCAAAATACCACTCAGAGGGCAGGATAAAGTACTCTGTCAGGACCAAGCTTTTTGCCGGTAGCCTGAATATGTCAGTGAGCGACTATGACTGGAACTTTGGAAAGTGCATGGCAAAGATATTTGAGACATATGAGAACCTCCTGAAGAAGGACAAGGCGAGGCAGTGATGGGAGGGGAACTCATAGACCGGGCGCTGGAATATGCGTCCAGAAACTCCAGGTATTCCGAGGCCAGGTACATGGAGATACTCACCAATGATCTTTCCTACAGGAACTCTGAATTCGAAGGTATGGACTTCGGAAGGGAAAGCGGGTATGCTGTAAGAGTTGTGAACAACAGCATTGCCATGGCATACAGCGACAGGGAGGACTGGGGGCGCCTGAAGGAAGCCATTGACCATGCGGTGAAGATTTCCATGAAGCCCGGTAAGTCTTCCATCTGGGAGGGAAAGAGCATAAAGGACAGCTGGAAGGTGAACCAGAGAAAGCCCATTGAGGATATGTCCGTGGAGGACAGGGTAACACTTGCCAGGGATTACGATTCAATGATGAAGGCTGCAGGTGCCGATGTCAGGATGAATGTCATTCATGACAAGCGCATGAAGCAGCATTACGTGAATTCAGTGGGAAGCGACATCAGGGGTGATGTGGCCAGGCTGTACTACTTCTACATGGTGGGTGTCATTGAGAACGGAGAATTTGAGCAGTCAACCAAGGAATATGGATCATCCTCAGGATATGAATACCTGGATTCCCTGAACCTGGAGGAAAGGATCACCAGTGATGTCCGGGACCTCCATGAAAGCGCATCCGCACCGAGACCTTCACCCGGGAAGTTTGACGTCATAGTGGGTCCGGAAATATCAGGCATAGTTGCCCATGAATCATGTGGACATCCAACGGAGTACGACCGGATCGTTGGCAGGGAAGGAGCGCTTGCAGGAGAATCCTTCCTCACAGGCAAGAAGTTCCCATTCAGGATAGGTTCTGGAAGCGTCAGTGTCATCGATGATCCCACCATACAGGGAAGCTTCGGATACTACAGGTATGATGATGAGGGCGTCCCATCCAGGAAGCGGTACCTCTACAGGAAAGGCTACACGGACGAATTCCTCCTGAACAGGGAGAGCGCTTCCATGATTGGCAAGGATTCCAATGCCGGGGGACGGTCATCATCATGGGACATGGAGCCGCTTGCCAGAATGAGCACCACCTACATTGAACCTGGGGATTACAGGTTCGAGGAGCTCTTCGAAGGCGTCAGGAAGGGCATCTACATTAAATCATTCACGGAATGGAACATTGACGATATAAGGTTCAATGAGAAGTATGTGGGAAAGGAGGCGTACCTCATCACGAACGGTGATCTGTCAGGAAGGGTGCGCAGACCGGTCATAGAAACAACCACAATCAACTTCTACAGTGCCGTGGATGCCGTGGGCAGAGATCTGGAATTCAGTGCCGGAATATGCGGAAAGGGCGATCCTGAACAGGGAGTTGATGTCTGGATGGGAGGACCCCATATGAGGCTCAGGGAGGTGTACATACAGTGACATCCGAACTTATTGATGACGTTTTCAGGAGGCTCCAGCAGGAAGGATTCCAGGAGATTGCTCTGGAATTTGCAAGGGAGAATGTGGAGCAGGTCAGGTTCTCCGCAAGCTCCACAGACCTGCACAATTACTGGGATGAGGAGAACCTCTCGGTCTTTGCCTCAAAGAACGGTAGGACTGTTTCCACAGTCATAAAGGATCCCGCTTCCGTGGATCAGGCCATCATGAGGCTGAAGGATGTTGCTTCAAGAACCCCTGAAAATCCCTCATTTGTCTCCATCAACAGGGATCACCAGACATACGGGAAGGGAATGATCTCACATTTCCAGTCTGTTGACCTCCAGGATCTTCAGGACGCAATGATCAACGGATCGCTTTCTGCCGGGGCAGAACGTGCTGCGGGCCTCATTTACAACAGGAATTCTGAGATAACAGTGAAGACCAGCTACAATGAATGCCAGTTCAGCACTGGCGGACTTGAAGGTGTCATCAGGGCTTTCAGGGGATCCTTCACAGGACAGGAAGCCCAGCATTTCGGATTCAGCACATCCCCAACCGGGAAGACCTTCCAGGAGATGGGATCGAATGCTGCCGCCACAGCCTCTGCCACCAGCCAGATATCCCAGATCGAACCGGGAAAATTCAGGGCCATACTTTCACCATACGTCATTGGGAACATACTCTCATACAGCTCAGGATTTCTTTCCTATTATGCTGTGGAAACCGGACTGAGCTGCTTTGCAGACATGATGGGAAAGGAAGTTTCCTCAGGCGAGTTCAGCCTCTACGATGATCCCACAGACTACAGTGGCGTGGGATCACGTGTGTGCGACGATGAGGGCACTCCCACATCAAGGCTTGAGATCATCGGCCACGGGAAACTTCAGAGCTTTCTCCACTCCACCTCCACCGCATCACGGGCAGGAACCAGGACCACCGGAAACGCAGGAATAATATCACCCAGGGCATGGCAACTGAGCCTTGAAGCAGGAAAAACCAGCTTTGAAAACATGCTGGAAGGCCTGGAGAACGGACTGCTCATAAACAATGCATGGTACACCAGGTTCCAGGATTACAGGAACGGCGTATTCTCCACTGTTCCCAGGGATGGGGTTTTCCTCATCAGGGACGGCGAGATACAGGGTGCTCTCTCCGGCATAAGAATCAGCGATTCTGTGACGGATATACTGCACAACGTGACTGCGATATCCCTGGAAAGAAAGAGAGTGAAATGGTGGGAGGAGATATCCGCCTCAACCATGCCCTATGTCATGGTTGACGGAATAAACATAAGCAAGGCCTTCTGATCCCTAGGAGATGGCTTTTGCCATCCTTATATTTACAGAAAGGCCCTCAAGCGATTTTTTTACTCCAGTCTGGAGATCCGGCGATGTGTAGCCCTGAAGCAGGCGCCTCATCTCTGCCTCCCTGCCGATTCCTATGAGCGGCACTGTTGCCTCTATGGTCCTTGACGGAACCCTTGATCCCACGAAAACCTCCTTGAGCTGGCGGACCATGAAATCAAAGTTGGTCAGGAGGAAGTCCCTGGAATCCGGACAGCTGGCTGCCGAAATGTAGAATCTCCCCGTGTCCTGTTTTTTCACCTGGCCGTTCCTGATGAGATCAAGTGCCTTTCCCAGGGCCTCGGGCCTGCCCAGCCAGCCCATGGCACCAATTATCTTTGTCCGATCCTCGTCTGTTACGCACTTAGCCAGTGTTTCCTTCAGGGATTCGAAATCACCTGTGGTTCTTGCATGGCTTATGGCCACAACCTGCCTGATGTCTGGATCAATGCTGAAGTACCTGCTGAATTTTTCTGCCATGCCTGCCGCAAACCTGTCGTCCACAAGCGACATGGTCATTGAGAGTGCAGCCCTTGCTATGGAAATGTTGATCTCCTCACCGGGGCGTTTTTCGCCAAGCCTTTCCAGGTGCATGGAGGCAAACTTCAGAGCAGCTTCCCTGACGGACTTGCTATGAGGCTTCAACAGGAATATGGAGTTCATCTGGCTGTTGATCTCCTGCAGCACCAGTGGATCAGCGGTGTCCCAGATTGACATGATGCCTTTCATATAATCATCATAGGGAATCCTGCCGGACTGCAGCGCTGCGTACAGATCGTTAGCAAGTCCCCAGAGATCATGGCCGGACAGGCGGTTCCTGCTTGCAGAAATGGATGCCAGCAAGCCGCTGTCATATATGGTCCTGTAGAACCCTGAAAAGTCGCTGTTCAACTTTATGAATCCCGCTGACGGAATGGTCATTTCACGATCTTCCATGAGTACGGATTCCGTTCCGCTCTCCCTCACTATTGTGAGAGGTATTGGCCAGGTCTCGTTTGTGCTGCTTCCATCAAGGAGGAACTGTTCCTGCCTCAGTTTCACCGAATTACCGTCACGGGTGGCCAGAATGACAGGATAGCCCTTTCTCCTGATCCATGCCTCCATTATCCTTGACACAGGCATGCCTGATGCCTTCTCTATTGATCCCCAGAGATCTGATCCCCTGGCATTGCCGTATTCATGATCCTTGAGGTATTTCCTTATGCCGTTCCTGAAGTTGTCAGTGCCGGCATACCCCTCTATCATCCTGAGTATGCTTGCGCCCTTGCCGTAGCTTATCTCGTCGAATATCTGGGCGATCTCCTCAGGGTCCCTTACGGTGGCATCAATGGGGTGCGAATTCTTCAGTGCGTCGTTCTTCAGGGCGCCCTCCGTCCTCAAGTTTATGAGGTCCCCGGTGGCATCCCATTCAGGCTTTATGACGTCTATGATCTTGTATGACATGAATGTGGCAAAGCTCTCGTTGAGCCAGAGATCATTCCACCACTCCATGGTTACAAGATCCCCGAACCACTGGTGCGCCAGCTCGTGGGCTATGACTTCTGCGATGCTCTTGTAGTTGGATGATCCTGTTGAATCATCTATGGACAGATATATCTCCCTGAATGTTATTGCGCCCCAGTTCTCCATTGCGCCTGCTCCGAACTCCGGCACTGAAATCAGGTGGAGCTTTGGCAGCATGTAGGGTATCCCGAAGTACTCGCCATAGAGATCCAGCACCTTCCCTGCGATTTCAACCGGAAAGTCTGATGAGGTGAGCCCTCCATGCGGTGCTGCCAGGATAATCTCGGTACTGCCATGCCTGACCGATCTGGAATCAAACTTCCCCACACCCATGTACAGCAGGTAAGTGGACATCCTGGGTGTTCTATGGAAAACAACAACCTTCCTTCCTCCGCTCTCGGTCACGGACTTGGCGGGCATGTTGGATATGGCATCAAGATCCTTATCAATATCCAGTGAAAGATCAAAGGTTGCCTTGTAGAAGGGATGGTCGACGCATGGGAATGCCCGTCTTGCGCCATTGGATTCAAACTGCGTGGTGAAGACATCGGCGTTTCCGTATTTTGCCAGGTAGAAGCCTGTCAGGAGCCGGGGGATGGCGCCGTTGAAGTTTATCTTCAGCACTGAGTCCTTGCCTGGTGTGCAGTTGAACACGACCGTCTGGCTTTCCCTTGCATCTATGGGCTTCACCGCCCTGCCGTCAAGATCCGCATCTGTTATGGAGAGGTCCACGCTGTCCAGTACCAGCCTTTCACTGGACGACCTGAAGCGTATTTCCTCAGTTCCCCGGTATGTGTGCCTGCCACTGTCTATGGACAGGCTGATTGAATAGTTCTCAATCATGAGGCCGGTGTTTGGATCCGCTTTCTCGGGGCGGTTCATTCACTGCCCCTTTCCCTTCACAAGGCGTGAATATATCTCAAGGGATTCCAGGCTCTTCTTCACGCCCTTGGCAAATGAGGGCTTCTCCAGTGATTCCAGCTTCCTCTTTATCTGTTCCTCACGGCCCAGGCCCACGAATGGCACAACGCTTTCAAGCATGGAGCCCGTGTAACCTGTGCCCTCGAAATATTTCTCCACAATGGCCACGGCATCTTCGAGGTTCTGGAACACGGCTTCCCTTGCTTCCGGGTTCATTGCCATGTAGATGTACACCCTCATGACATCCTGCTTCTTCACCTGGCCGCTCTTCACGAGTTCAAGATACTTCCCAAGGTTCTCATTACCCTTGAGGAAAGCCAGACCCATGAGGATTTTCAGGCGGTCCTCGTCTGAATCTGATGATTTGAGGGTAGAAAGCAGTCCCTGGAAGTCGTTGGACACAATGGCGTATGAAATGGCCACTGCAGATTTCAGGTCTGAATCAACATCGGGGAATTTGCTGAAGAGAGCGGACATTTCAGACGCATAACCGTTATCCACAAGGGCAAGTGCCATTGTGACCGATTCTCTCAGGACAGAAGTGGAATCCGGCTCACCCTTCCTGTACTTTCCAATTGAATCTGCCTGCCTGCGGAGGTAATCCCTGGCAATCTTTGTGATCTTTTCCTCCTGCGGCATAACAAGGTGCAGTGTCATGAGTTCGCCGCTTATCTCGTGGGCCACGGTGGGATGCGTGTTTCCCATGAAAATTGCCAGATCTGACAGGTAGCGGTCAAGATTTATCTCCCCAGCCTTGAGGAATGCGTAGCTGTCAGTCAGCAGCCCCAGCACGTCCATGTAGTCAAGCTTGCTGAAGTTGCGCCGGAGGGATTCCATTGAGACCTCATCGTAGATTACACGGTAAAAGCCGGTGTTCCTTGAATTGAGCTTGATGAACCCTGTGGCATCAATATCCATTGACTGGGATTCCATGAGCAATGATTCCACTCCTGAATCTCTCACCACAGTGAGCGGCACCGGCCATTTCTCTGTCCCGGCTTTTCCAAGCATGAGGAACCTCTTCTGTTCCAGCCTGATTTTGCCGCCATTCCTTGTGACCCGTACCACTGGATAGCCCATGCGCTTTATCCATGCCTCCATTATCCTTGACACAGGCATGCCTGATGCCTTCTCTATTGATCCCCAGAGATCTGATCCCCTGGCATTGCCGTATTCATGATCCTTGAGGTATTTCCTTATGCCGTTCCTGAAGTTGTCAGTGCCGGCATACCCCTCTATCATCCTGAGTATGCTTGCGCCCTTGCCGTAGCTTATCTCGTCGAATATCTGGGCTATGTCGTCGGGGGTCTTCACCTCAGCCTCTATGGGGTGTGAGTTCTGGAGGGAATCGCCATTGAGTGCACCCGCCGTTTCCGTCATGAAGAAGTCTCCCCACATGTACCAGTCCTTGTGGAGTTCGTCCACCATCTTGAATGACATGAAGGTGGCAAAGCTCTCGTTGAGCCAGAGATCGTTCCACCACTCCATGGTTACAAGATCCCCGAACCACTGGTGCGCCAGCTCGTGGGCAACAACCTCTGACACGCGGTGCCTCACCGAGGCACTTGTTTTCTCGTTCACCAGTATGACCAGCTCCCTGAAAGTGATGGCCCCCCAGTTCTCCATTGCGCCTGCTCCGAACTCCGGCACTGAAATCAGGTGGAGCTTTGGAAGTGCATACTTGATCCCGAAGTAATCCTCGTACTTGGCAATGACATGCTCTGCCTCCACAAGGGGAAAATCATTGCTCAGGAGCCTTCCCTTGGGCGCCGTGAGATATCCGTCAATATGCCCCATCTTCCTGTGAATGCTGTCAAATTTCCCAACGCCTATGTACAGCAGGTACGTGGACATTCTTGGGGTGTCGCTGAACGTAACTTTTTTCCTGCCTCCCACCTTCTCAGTGGAAGCCACCGGCATGTTTGATATGGCCTCCAGATCGTTGTCAATGACAAGTTTCAAGGAAAATACGGCTTTGTAATCTGGATGGTCAACACAGGGAAATGCCTGCCTGGCGCCTGTGGATTCAAACTGTGTGGTGATCATGTGGTCATTTCCGTATTTGGCCACATACAGGCCCATGAGGGTCTCACCGACTTTGGCTGAGAATTTCACCTCAATGGTTTCAGTCCGGCCCAGTTTATGATCGGTATTCACCGTTTCATCCTTGCTGTTGATTGTGAATTTGATGGGTTTTCCGCCGGAAGACATCTCATGTATGTCAATTCCCACGGAATTGAGGAAAAACGTGTCGCCCTCTCCTGCCAGGGTGATCTTCTCCACCCCGGTATATTCAAGTTTTCTGAAGTCTATGTTGAGTTCGATGTCGTATTTTTCTATTTTCATGCAATTCTGCAAAGTATCTTTGAATTAATAAATGATTCGGGAGGTTCAGTCCATAAAAATCAGATTCCGCTGAATTTCTCCCTGAGTATTGAAGTCACGTATCCCTTTGCCTGCTCCAGGTTTATTTTTGGCGGCATGGGCCTCTCGTCGGAATCCACGAAAACATTCAGCACTGCAGGACCCTTTGCTGCCATGAGTTCTGTCAGGGCACCGTCAAGGTCGGAAGCTTTCCTGGCAGTGAAGGCCTCGATTTCAATGCTCTTCGCAAGGGCCTCGAAATCAGGGTTGTAGAGATCCACCCCGAATTCCGGGTAACCCATGACCTCTTCCTCAAACTTGATCATGCCAAGCTTTGAGTTGTTGAAAACTATGTATTTCACAGGCCTTGAATACTTCCTTGCGGTTATGAGTTCCATCATGGTCATGGCGAAACTACCGTCTCCCACTATGGCCAGCACGGGTCTTCCAGAGGCAAATGATGCGCCTATTGCGCCTGGAACCCCTGCCCCCATTGTTCCCAGCCACGATGAGAACAGGAACCTGTGTCCCTCCTTAAGCCTGAGATTACGTGCTGCCCAGACAGTTACATTGCCTGTGTCTGCAACAATGACTGCATTGTCCTCAAGCTTGCTGGAAACCGCAGAAACAACGGCCTCAGGCTTTATGGGATCTGTCGCGCCGTCCTCGATGGCCTTCAGGCTTTCCAGCCATTTCTCCTTCTCCTGGGACAGATCATCGTAGTATTTCTTCTGCTTGTCCTGAACCTTCAATTTTTTCAGGAATACATCGGCATGGCATACAGAGTAAAGATCCGGCTTGACCCTCTTGCCAATCTTAAGAGGGTTTGAATCCACCTGTATGAACTTAACGCCATCCGGAAGGAACTGCACATAGGGGAAGGATGTGCCTATGAGTATAACCAGGTCGGCCTTCTTCATGGCAGCAACTGAAGGTTTGGTCCCCAGAAGCCCCAGTCCCCCCATAACACGTGGGTCCATGTCAGAAAGTATCCCCTTGCCATTCAGCGCGTATATGAGAGGTGCCCCGATCCTTGTTGATAGATCCTTGAGGCCATCCGCACATCCAGCTGCTCCACGGCCGTACATTATTACAGGACGCTGGCTCTGGTCGATTGCTTTCCCTATGTCCGCCAGATCAGGTTCCATGGTGACTGCGGGCCTCTCTGTCATGCCATAGTCATCGTGCAGTTTTGCCTGGGATCTCAGTATATCCACGGGAAGATCAAGGTGAGCCACGCCTGGATGTGCGCGTGCCTCGAATATGGCTCTTTTCACCAGACGTCCCGCGGAATCGGGATTTATTATTCTTGCCTGGAATACAGAAACATCGCTGTACAGATGCATCATGTCAACCTCCTGGAAATAATCTGTCCCAATGAGGTCAGTCTCTATCTGGCCAGTCAGTGCCAGAACCGGAGAGGCCTCCATCTTTGCATCATAAAGTCCGTTGAGAAGATGTATTGAGCCGGGTCCGGAAGTGCCCATGCATACTGCAATGTCACCCGTATACTTCGCTTCAAATGATGCAGCCAG
>JAMCUV010000069.1 GCA_023379345.1 Thermoplasmatota archaeon | reverse complement strand
AGCATGGGAAGTCCCCGCCTCATTGAACTGGAGATTGAATGGTTGATTTTCACAGCATCCGCGGTATTTATGTCAGTCAATATTCATGATTATGGACTGGCACGAATAAATAAATTTCCCTGCACAGATTTGGTAGAAATCCAATTGCGGCAGCTGGTGCCTCCGGCACGATGTCACGATTCCGCATGAGTATTGCCTGCAATTTTCCCGGCTATGCTCAGTGAATGAGGTACCGCCCTGACCGTGACAGGAAGCACCCCCATATTCTCACCATCCGCCTCCATTGGTGCATTGCCCTCCATGGAGAATTCGGATAGGTGATATGTGTTCACTTTCCTGTCGGATATATATGTTCCATTCCTCAGCTTTCCAAGCTTTGAGAGAAGTTCCATTCTTCCCATGCCCCCCACAATGTGAATATCCAGCATTCCGTCAGTCAAGGATGAATCAGGGGAAGCCAGCATTCCCCCGCCAAAATATCTCCCGTTCGCCACCACAATTTCCACCGATTCGAGGCTCTGCACAGTTGTTCCGTATCTCAGGGTGATTCCGTATGTCCTGAGCTTCCAGAGCGACCTGATTACCCCTGTGTTGAAAGCTCCTCTGCTCCTCCTGTGCGAATTGACGTAAAGCATCACCTCCGCCCCGAATCCTGCCTCCATTATGTTGAGGAAACGCCTCTGTCTGGTGCCATATTCCATCAGCCCTGAATCGATCCTGGTGAAAATGCCTGAGGCAAGCGATTCAAGAATCTGGTGAGCTTCTGGCAGCCCCAGGCTCCGCATGAAGTCAGATCCTGTACCTGATGAAAGGGGAGCAAGAATCACGTCCCTTTCAGCTGCTGCCTGAACTACCTCGTTTATGGTTCCGTCACCACCCACGATTATTATTCCATCAAACCCTGCTGAAACTGCCTCGGCGGCAAGCAGTGTCGCATGTCCCGGTGAAGACGTGTACGAAATGTCACTGGTAATCTTCATGACCATATCCTTTATTTCAGGCCACCTGTGAAGGGACGAACCTGATCCTGCAACTGGGTTCACTATTGCCTTAACCTTTATTTTCGGCACCCCCTCTTGCCAGGTGTATTTCGGCTTCCTTCTTCATGGAAGCTCCAGCATCGAGACTGTATATGGAAGATCCTTCCCTTCTCCTGACAATATCATCAACTGTAATGGCACACTCATGGTCAAGATCATATTGCACTGGATCATCAGTGGCAGGGCGGCCGTAATCAATAACCGGAAGCCCCTCCAAGTCCTTACTGATTCCAAGATTCCTGGCAACCATTCCCGCGACCTTCCTGGAAGCTATGCGGTAATCCGTCAGTTTTCCCCCAAGAACATGGATGATGCCATTATCCTGGAGAACAGAGAACTCCCTTGTTGCCTTTCCCGGATCACTGCTTTCAGAAACAAGGGGCCTTATTCCGCTGAATGTTGTTATGATTGATGACCTGTCAATTTTGCCAAAGATGGCTGATGTACTTTCAATAAGATAAGTGACCTCCTCCTGGCTTACATCTCTATCCTCCGGAGAATCAACAAAGTTGTCCGTTGTGCCCACATGAACCACCTCTCCGCGGGGAATGATGAAGAGCTGCCTTCCATCCAGTGGCGATCGGAAGGCAATGGCATTCTTGAATGGAAACATTCCGGCAGGAAGCACAAGATGAATGCCTTTGCTCAGCCTTATGCCTGGCCTGTTGCCCGTTCCAGTTAATTTCATGACTTCCGCAGCCCACGGGCCGGTACAGTTGACCACCATCCTGGCGTGCACAACATATTCCTTCCCTGTGAGGCTGTCAGAGATCTTTGCCGTAAATCCCCGCTGGTTTCTTTCAACTGCCGTTAGCCTAACATAATTAAGGCAGACCGCCCCATGGTTGTGGGCAGAGCAGATGTTGCTGATGACCAGGCGGGCATCATCTGTCATGGCATCAAGATATGAAAAATACCCTTTCACAATGGAAGGATATTCTCCCCGATTCCTGTGAAATACCGGAAATGTGATCCTGTGGCCCAGAAGATTGTAGATCACAAGGCCGAGCCTGATTTCCCACTTACGCCACGATTTCGGGGTTATGAGTATGTGAAATTCGATGTCCTTTACAATCTGTGTATTCCGCCTCAGGTAGTCCCGTTCCTTTATGAGATTCCTTACCTCACGTATCCGGCCCTGCTGGAGATATCGGAGCCCCCCATGTATCAGCTTTGACGATGCGGAGCTTGTTCCTGATGCAAAATCACTGGCCTCCACCAGAACAGTGCTGATCCCAATCTGGGCAAGTGCGTTGGCCACTCCTGATCCATTGATTCCGCCACCTATGACCAGTACGTCAAATGTCCTGTCGCCAAGATCATTGAGATCCCCTGACCTTGTCCTTCTGGAAAACTCAAGGCTCTCCATTCAGACACCGCCGTACATGGGGTCCCTGATCCTGTTCATCAGGTCCAAATGCTGGCTATCCAGATATGGCCTGAACAGGGCACCCATCCCGTGGTGATGGGTGATTGCGCCATGATTCCTGAGGAATGCCTTAATTATACCATCCCTGGCGGCTTCAAGGGTTTCCATTTCCCGTTTGAATTCTGTTGAAAGGACGAAGGTGAAGTAGATGCAGGCCCCGGATCTGTAAAGATGTGATATGTGTGCCATTATGACCCCGTTGAAGCCATATTGCTTCTTGGTTTCATCGAAAGATTCCTTCACGTCACGGTAGAGTGCCGGCAGATTTTCCCAGTTGGCGGCCGTCTCCAGGGTGTCAGGAATGTATCCAGCCTTCCACAGCAGGTTTGCAAGCCCCGGTCTTAGATACCTGTCCCGTTCCCACATCTTTGCCGGGATTCCGCCGGCATAAACTGCTCCTGACATGCCCATTTTCCAGGGCTCTTCATTATTGACAACAATCAGGATTGCGCCACTGCCTACGCCCCTGATGTCAAGATAGCCGCGGAAAAGCTTTTGAACAGTGTCCGCAGAATTGGACCGGATTGCAAACTCCGTCTCAGTTTCGTCTGAAAGGCGGGCAACCGTTGGCAGCTTTTCGCTTTCCTGAAGTGCCCGCAGACCATCCTCAAATGACCTGAAGAAATAACTGTGGTAATATCTTCTCCTGGGAATCCTGAATGTCTTAAGGGTAACATCTGTAATTATCCCGGTGCTCCCCGCAGATCCAAGAGAAATGTCCAGTGCGGTTGTGCCTGCGGACTGGCTGGGGACATTGATGTCCTCTATTCTCCCTGACGATGTCAGGAGTGAGATTGAGAGGGCAATTTCCCTGATGCCACCGTACTGGTTGGATTCCTGGCCAACGGCACCGGTGGCAACCCAGCCTCCCACTGTGGAATACCGGAATGATTCCGGAAAATTTCCGCAGGTGTACCCTGCCTTCCACAATGCTGCCTCCAGATCCGAACCGGTCACCCCTGCTCCTGCGCGGACAAAGTTCTTCCCTATGCTTATGGAAGAAAAGTTCTTCATGTCTATTGAAACAGTTTCATGACCAGCTTCAGGCATCAGTGATCCATTTACGGAACTGCCGCCCCCATAGGGTATCACCTTCAGGCCTTTCTCCAGAAGCATCCTGACAGAGGATTCAAGTGATCCTGCATCCGGATATAGCACACCGCCCACAATTTGCCCCATGACACCATGCTTGGCGGCCAGTATCTCTGGAGATGATTTGCCCATGGAATGAATCACGCGATCTTCAAGGCTGGTTGATATGCCTGTTGCTGCGACAACATTTTCTGGTATCTGCCCAGAATCTTTCGGGACGTAATCTGATGGTAAATTGAAATTGCCGTCCCAGGCTGTTCCAGGTCTTCCAATTCTCCTGGTAGCGAAGTTGAATTCCGCGGTAAAATCTCTGCTTATGTCGCGCCCATAGAGAACAGATATGGACATTATTACTATCAGTCTTAGGAAACATATTAATTTTTGATCGACTGGACAGGTTCCTTTCTGAATTCCCTAACATCAACTTTTTCTCCCTGAACTCCTGTTTAGATACACTTCATCATTTTGGGCAGCTTCACATGATAATTTTTCAATCATCAAAAGAGTGTGGTCTGTTTTCCGTTTATTGGATCGGACACCATGTTCTCCCATCCAACCGGCTTGATGCCTGAGAATTCCCCAAACATTCTTGCAGTGGCCGGACCAAATCCTGCATAATGATTGTTGGCAAAGATGAAAGCTCTGTCCACATCATCACTGTGATCCAGAAGGTTCACAGACCATCTTCTCATGTCGGCAGATCTATCTGAAATAAGTTTTCCAAACGATGCCTCGTCTATACTCCTGTCTCCCACAAGCCTTAGGTATATGTGCCGGGCAGTGCATGAGTGGAAGTCAGGAGTATGGGGATTGTCAGACCATGCCACAGAGATATTCCTCTTCCTCATTTCTTCCAGTATGACTGAATTATACCAGTCACTGTTCCTGAACTCCACAGAATAGGTAAAAATGTCTGGAAGATTCTTGATGAACTTCATGAAACTGTCTCCGGAATTCCTGTATGATACAGTTGGCGGAAGCTGGAAAAGCAGGCATCCAAGCTTCTTTCCCAGCAGTGATATTACGGAAACGAATTCATTGAATATTCCGTCAACGCCGGAAAAGGAGCTTTCGTGCGTGATTGCTTTAGGAATTTTCGCAGTGAAAAGGAAGTTTTCAGGCGTAACGCTGGCCCATTTTTTCACAGTTTCAGGAGAGGGTATGGCGTAAAATGTGGAATCAATCTCAACCGCCCTGAATATCCTGGAATATAGGGATAGCATTCTGTCACTGGTTGTTCCACGAGGGTAGAAGGGACCAATCCACCTGGTGTAGTTCCATCCGGATGTTCCAGTCAGGATTTCCATGAACAGCTTACCCATCACATAGTTGAAATCTGCTATAAATATATTGGACCCGCATCTATTCCCAGAATGATGTTGTTCGGCTGCCTTTTGCTAATTATTTCATGACAAATTAATCACTCTGGGATGATGGGCCTTGACAGGAACTACGAAAGTTGTTCTAAGATGTAATGTGTCACACGTTCTTTGAAAAAGGATATCAGGAGTCTACATAGGATGGTTTCTCTCATACGGGAATGAAGACACGCGGCATAATGAAGAGATCATGCAAATCATCCGGAAGCACTGCCATGAGAAGGGCTCCAACTGAGGAGAAATTTAATGCCGGGCCAGTACGGATTGCAGTTTGGATTGTGTTTTGGCCATGACGACACGTGCCTTGAATAACAAAATTTATTGAGAGTGCTATGATCTTTCCAGCATGAACGCCACGGAAGCTTACTCCCTAAAATTTGCAACTGATCTCAGCGTTTCAGGTGATACACTCTACTTTGTGCAGAAATACATAAAGAATGGAGAGTATAAATCATGCATTTATAGAATTAAAGGCAGTTCTGACCCTGAGCAGATCACATTTGGGGAATCTGAAAGATCTCCCAGGCTGGTGGATGGCATTCTCTACTATATCAGGTACGAGAAGGAAAGAGAAACACTGATGTCAATGGGACCAGGCAAGGAGCCAAGGGAGATTG
>JAMCUV010000068.1 GCA_023379345.1 Thermoplasmatota archaeon | reverse complement strand
GATTACGTGATCGAAGGATCAGCAAAATCTCCGGGACATCTTGATCCAGCCGTCACTTTCAGCACCGCCGGATGGGAGATCATGAATCAGATCTATCAGGGCATGGTTGCTCCAAATGGAACCAGTGAAACTTCATACATAGGAGTTCTCGCCACAAACTGGACCGTTTCCAACAGTAATATGTCATACACATTCACGCTCAGGCAGGATGTTACATTCAGCAATGGAAACCCGTATAATGCCTATGTTCAGTGGTATTCAATGTACCGTACCCTCATAATGAATCAGGCGCCGTCTTTCATTCTCGGGCAGAATTTCAACTATTCCAACGGAGTTAACTTCACTGTTACCCCAACCGATCTGAACACATTCAATTTCTCAAACCCCACTTCATCTCAGCTCAGCATTATGGAATACCCGTATCAATCATTCCAGGTCATAAACAACCACACAATCAGGTTGAATCTTGGTTACGGCTATAATGGAGACGTGCCATTCAATGCCCTTCTTGCCACACTGTCCACCCCACCTGCAGCGGCGGTCGACCCAATATTCGTTGACGCTCATGGTGGCGTAAGTGGAAACAACACCAATTCATACATGACCACAAATACAATGGGAACCGGTCCATTCTATCTACAGAAATATGTGCCAAGCTCAACCGCAGTCCTTGAGAGGAGCACAACCTACTGGGCAGACAGCCTCAGCAACAGCAGCCTCAACTATGCGATCCAGCCTGCCAAGCTCAACGAGGTTATCATAGATTACCAGCCAGTTTCAACGTCCATTTCCGCTGCCAAGGCTGGCAAGCTCCAGGTCATAGATGCGCCATCATCCTCATATTACAGCACACTGAAGGGAATCGGCGGGTTCAATACCAGCATACTGCCTGTGAGGTTCGGCAGTTCAGAGGGTACATATTATGTGTACATGGACCCTGGATCATTCTCTGCGTTCACAAATCTTGACGTGAGAATGGCCATCACATACGCAATAAACTACACCGGCATAATAAGCGCCGTATACCATGGGCTTGCATCCTCATGGATAGGCCCGGTGCCTGCAGGCTTCCCGTATTATAACAGGACTACTTCAGGTCTCTCCCCATATTCATACGATCCTGTGAAGGCAGCGCACTTTCTTGCAGATGCTGGATATAAGGCAACACTTCCCAATGGAACTGTGCTGAATTCGGGTGGTAGTACGTTCCCCAAAGCGACATTCACCTTCGATGTGGATTCATCATCGCAGACAAGCGAGGCCCAGATCATCATTGCAGACCTTGAAGCCATAGGGATACCCATAACATCTGACGGAGTTTCCCACAGCACCTGGGAATCCGTAATATTCGGAACAAATGCCAATTCTACCTCACACTATTTCGGCATCAGCTACTACACTGAAGACTATACAGCAACGGAGGATTACGTTGATGCAATACTTGACGAAGGTTATGTGGGTGCATCAGGATACGGAGGCAGCTACAATTACAACTCTACAATCTTCAACATGACAGTCAACGCGACGTCAACAAACAATCCCACATACATAGTTCAGAACTACACCAATATAGTTAGAGACATCTACAACAGTTACTATTTTGCCTGGCTCAATGTTCCATACATGCTGGCATTCCATTCTGACAACCTGGCAGGCATTATACCCAATCCAGCTGGATCAGCAGCAGGCTATTTCATGTTCTGGAACGACGTCTACTATACCTGAAGGTGAACGGTTATGGATTCAAACCGTTCACTAATTTTTTATATCATCAAGAGGAGCATAGAGGGAGTTCTTCTGGTTTTTGGAACCATAATCATTGTTTTCCTGATCTCACATCTTCTCAGCACAAATCCGGCTGCACTCTGGGCAGGCCCCAAGGCCAGGGCATCCACAATAGCTGCAGTCAAGCTGAGGTATCATCTCAATGATCCCATATACGTCCAGTTATGGTATTTCCTGTCCTCCTATGCAACAGGCAATCTCGGTATAGATCCTGTAACAGGCCAGTCCATTCTCAGCGAGATCCTCTTCTACTTTCCCAACACGCTTGAACTGGTCCTCATGGCATTCGTCATAATCATCATTGCAGGCATAGGGCTTGGATATCTGTCAGCAATGAACTTCGGCAACAAGAAGGACAGTCTCATAAGGATATTCTATCTGGGAGCCTGGTCAACTCCCACATTTCTTGGTGCTGCCCTTGCCATCAGCGTTTTCGCATCATACATCCCAATTTTCCCTGTTGGTGGCATGTATTCCTCTTATCTCACTGCTCCGCCCCGTATCACAGGCATCTTTGTGCTTGATTCCTTAATTACAGGTAACGTCGGTGACTTCGTGAACGGCATGTATCACCTTATTCTTCCGGCAGCAACACTGGCCTTCCTTAACTTTGGACTTGTAACAAGGATCAGCAGGTCAGGAGTGCTGGGGGTGAGATGGATGCCTTATGTTCGCACAGCTTACTCAAAGGGATTGCCAATGAAGGAGGTCCAGCGGCACCATATCCTGAGAACCGGACTCATAGAGGCAAATACAGTTGTGGCTGTGATGTTTGGCTGGTTGATTTCCGGAACTGTGGTGGTGGAGGAGCTCTTCTCATGGCCTGGAATTGGAAGGTTTGCCTATAATGCTGTTGTATCTGATAACTATCCTGTGCTCATTGCTGTTGTAATTGTGTTCACCATAGCTGTTGTTGTTGCGAACCTTGTCGCGGATATACTGTATGCGGTGCTTGATCCAAGAATCACACTTTCGGGTGAGAAATCATGACCAATGAAAGAACTGTTGCACAGAGGCTCAAAGGTACGCTGTCTGATATATACGCCAATAAGCTCTCCTTTGCTGGACTCATTATAATAGGCTTCTTTGTGATTGTGGCAATCCTGTTTGAGTTGCTGGGCACCCATATTACGCCCTACAATCCATATAAGATCAATCTTTCCAGCGCAAATCTTTCGCCTTCATTGACACACATATTTGGAACTGACGGGCTTGGTCGTGACATATTCTCACGTATCCTTGCCGCCATACCCATTGATCTTGCCATACCCTCCATGGTAGTTGGAATTTCAGTCCTTGTTGGTCTTGTACTGGGAAGCGTCGCCGGTTTCTATAGAGGAACGAGGGAGGAGGTCATAATGCGGTTCACCGACCTCTTCCTGGCATTTCCAGGGCTCATCATGGCACTTGCCATTGCTGCCACACTTGGTCCCAGCCTCATAAATGCAACCATCGCAATCACCATAGTCTGGTGGCCACCATACGTGCGTATAGTCCGGGCAGGGGTGCTGGAAGTATCAGCAAATGATTTTGTGACGGCATCCAGGGCAATGAACCTATCATTCTGGTACATATTCAAGAATGATCTCATACCAAACATAATCCCCACAGTGATTGTTTACGCAACCATGGACATCGGAACTGCACTTCTCACCCTCTCAACTCTGGGTTTCCTTGGAGTGGGAATACCTGCGGGTACCCCAGAGCTGGGGCTCATGGCATCATCAATCACCACAACACTCTACACGTATCCATGGGAGGGACTGATTCCCGCAGCATTCATACTGCTCATAGTTCTTGGTCTCGGACTTTTGGGCGAAGGTCTCAGGGATTCCATGGACGTGAACCTGAAATCGCACATCATCAGGAGAGTCCCAAGGCCCAGGGAAGAACCAGCAGAGGAAGAAACCCCCGGCGGTGCGATATCTTCTTAAAAATTTTATTATTTTCCATATTTACTCTTTATTTAGTGAAAATAGTTAAGTTAATATCCATCTATACTATAATTTGTTTAACAAAACAGGCATGATCCTTTACAATTCTCATTTAAATGTAATATGAGTAGTATCTGTACTGTAATCATGCTGAATCAGGGTGTGGCAATATGAAATCTGCAGAATGGGGAAGTTATGAAGATGCACCGAGACTTGTTACGGATGTGCCCGGACCGGAATCGCTGAAGATGCTCGCTGATCAGGATAGGTATGAAACTGCAAGCAGAACCTATACCTCGGTCTTCAAGATAGGGGTTTCCAGAGCAAGAGGATCCACAATAGAGGACGTTGACGGAAACCGGTTTATCGACTTCTTCTCCGGAGTGAGCGTCATAAACCTTGGACATGGATTCCCGCCTGTTAGGAATGCCATCATGGATCAGCTTGATAAAGTAGTTCACATAAACGAGATGCCTACTGAGACCAGGACCAATTTCCTGAAGACTTTCAATTCAACATTGCCTGCGAGACTGAAGGATCATTCGAAAACAATGTTCACCGTGACGGGTGCCGAGGCATGCGAAACCGCAATAGAACTGGCCAGGCATGTTACGGGCAGGAAGACAATCGTGGCCTTCAGCGGCAGCTACCACGGTGTATCGGGAGAGATCATTTCTGCCACTTCCAATCCACACTACCGCGGGTATGCCGGCATTGGCCTCAGGGATATTGCGTACATACCGTACCCCTATGCATACAGGTTCCCCTTCCACGTGAAGAGGGAAGATATGTCCGCATATGTGTGCGATATGCTCCGTCACATGATTTCCGACCCCTACGCCGGCCCTGGGGAAATAGGTGGGGTCATTGTTGAGCCAATACAGGGAGAAGGCGGCTACGTGGTTCCTCCAGATGATTTCCTGCCAGTCATACGTGAAATCACAGAGGATCATGGCGTACCACTGATCCTTGATGAGGTCCAGTCTGGGGTGGGTAGATCCGGAAGAATATGGGCAAGTGAATACACCAAGGTTTCGCCTGACATAATGTGCGTTTCAAAGAGCATTGGCGAAGGTATTCCGATTTCAATGATCGCCTACAAGGATGAATATGATGAGAAATTGCCGCCGGGTTTCCACCTTGGAACTTACAGGGGAAATCCTCTGGGCATGGCGGCGGGGAATGCCACACTGAACTACCTCAGGGAGAGCAGTGTTCTGGACACTGTTCGATCAAATGGTTCTCACTTACTTAACAGGCTGGAAGAATTTGCTCAGAATAATAGATACGTAGGTGAGGTTAGGGGCAGAGGATACATGATTGCAATGGAAATGGTTGACGATCCAGCCACAAAAAAACCTGGAACAAAGAAAGCTGCCCGAATCAAGGAATATATGTTCAAGCACGGTGTTCTAATGCATACCTGCGGACACTATTCCAATGTCCTGAGGTTCATGGCTCCCCTGACAATTGAGCCAGATCTCGCTGACAGAGGAATCGACATTCTTGGGGACGCACTGAAAGAAGTCTCCTAATTCCCCAATTCTTTGTTGATACGGTTTTTTTTCATTTTGGTCATGCCTCCAGTATGTATCCAGGAAATCAGGCTGAATCGCCGGCTCAAGGCGTTAATTTTAGGAATTAATAATTCATAAGGATCACTGGTTAGTGAAAGAACAATCAGAAATAATATGGGATCATGGAAGATTTTACCATCTGGAGACTACGACCTTTCTTTCGGTGAAGAACATGACATGGTCATC
>JAMCUV010000067.1 GCA_023379345.1 Thermoplasmatota archaeon | reverse complement strand
TGTCCTTCTCCCATATGGGGCCATCACTGTATGTTGCGGTGAAATCCTTCTTCCTGTTGAGCAGTATGTTGATAATCCAGTATGGTTTTTTCTGGAAGTCCCTGATTTCCAGCTCTCTTCTGACCACGAGGACAAGAGTGGGTGTCTGGACCCTTCCGATGGAAATGAAATTCTTACCCATCCTGCCTGACGTTATGGAAAAGAAACGTGTCAGGACCGCTCCCCAGTAAAGATCTATTTCCTCCCTTGCAGCCGCTGACTGGGCAAGGTTGCTATCAAGCCCCGTAAGATCCGAGAATGCTTTCCTTATCTCCTCCGGTGTCAGTGCGCTGAATCTGGCTCGCCTGATCTCAGGATCAAGTTTTATCTTGTCAAGGACGTTTGTGCGTATAATATCAAGGGCTTCCGACCCTATGAGCTCACCTTCCCTGTCGAAGTCGGTGGCAATGATTATGCGCCATGCCCTGTCGCTCAATGAGACCAGGGAATTAAAGGCATTCTTGTTTGTTACATTTCTTGTGATCTCAGCATCGATGAGTTTCTCCAGGCTCACTGATTTCCAGTCCTTCATGGACGGAGGGAAGTCCAGTTCAACTATGTGCCCGCTTAAAGGGATGACAATATTCGTGCCGCCATCATCCTGGAACTCTATGTAGTTGAGGCCTTTGCTCCTCTTTTGCTTTGATTCCCCGTTGGATAGGATGTACGCGATCCTTCTTGCAGCATCAGCCTTCTCTGTTATGATTATGTTACGGTCGTTTCCACCAGTCAATGAAGTTCAGACCTCTCAATATTTCCCCGGTTAATATCTCTGGCACTTTTACCTGCAACATTCCGGTGTTGCCTGATACTCCGGAGCCGGGTGTCCTATGGCAATCAACTTACTAAAGCTTTACATGAGTTATGTCGAATCACCTTGAACAGCTGAAAACAGATGATGCCTTTTCTGCCAGTGGCGATTCTCCCATTAATCCAGAATAACTGGAGTGCTTTCACGCACCTGTATTGCAGGCCTTGAAGACCCGTGTCTTCCTTGATCTGACTAACAGCAGGAAAGGAGAATACGTTTGCAGCCTTCTGGCTTGATTTTGGCTGCACCCTTATACAGGACGAATCAACTTACGCTAAAGGTTAAAATTTTATGCCTAGTAACTATGATTGAAGCAGTGATAATCCCCTATGAAAAGTACCTGGGTATCGCAATAGAGCACTGCCAGGATGTATACAGACCCGCAGAGGACACATTTCTCGTAATGGATAACATTATACCGGGAAACAGGGTCCTGGAGATTGGATGCGGAACTGGCATAATTTCCATCTACTGTGCCAGGATGGGGAGAACAGTAACATGCTGTGACATTTCACAGAAAGCTCTGGAATGCACGGAAAAGAATGCCATAAGGAACAGGGTTTCGCTGACCATATTGAACAGCAGCCTGTTCAGCAACATTGACGGAAAATTTGACACCATTATATTCAATCCACCCTATCTTCCTGTCGAGGACCGGATTGAGGGAGCTGAGCAGTGGAACGGCGGGACCGACGGCTTTTCTGTTATCGGGCCCTTCCTGGATAAGGCAGACCTGTTCCTTGACAATGCCGGTTCTATATACATCATCATATCCAGCCTGACTGACATAGATGCGCTGAAGACAAAATATGAAAAATTTGTGTTCAAGGAAAAAGCCAGTGAGAGCTTTTTCTTCGAGACACTCTTCCTTTACCAGCTCTTCATGAAAGTATGATCCTGCCTTCAGCGATTTTTGCCTGCCCGGGATGATGGAGTTTACCCGAACAGTGACATTTTCGCTTTTCCGGCAGGACGTGGGAGTGCAAACACAAGTATCCCGGCTGCCACAGTGACCGCCACCATGATGGTGAATGTGAATGGCAGGCGTGAATAGTTATCCACTATTATGAGGCCAACAAGTATTGGCCCCAGTGCCATGCCGCCCTGGTTTCCGAGGCCCCAGACCACTGAGTTGGCCATGGACGAATCGCCCCTGGGAACATATTCTGAAATCAGTGAGAATAGCAGCGGGAACCCACTGAATGTGAAGAATCCGAAGATGACAAGGAACACCAGGGATTCCAGGCCAGAGGAATTTATGTAGGCAAGGGTTGAGGCAGCTGTGCCGAATGAGCTTATTGACAGCAGGACGCGCTTGTCCATCCTGTCCGCGAAGTACCCGAAAATGGGCTGGCCCACTATTGCTGCTATGAACATGAGAGTGATGGAGTATCCAAGAAGGGATGAAATGCCCAGATCCTTCACGTTAGACAGGTAGGAAGGGATCCATGAAGCAATGCCCTGGGATGCTGTGCTCCTTATGAAGGTCACGACTGAAAGCATTATTATGGAATAGGTCAGGATTCCCCTGCTTCCCTTAGCCTTCTTCCCCTGTTCATGCATTTCCCTTGCCGGCTGGGGCCTGGATCGTGCATCTCTGAGGAAAAATGCTATGAAAACTGCTGAAATCACAGCGATAATGGCGAAAACCACGAAGGAAAAGTCCAGGGTCAGGAGGGCTGCAAACCCATAAAGCAGGGAGGGGTATATTGCCCTGCCCACACTGCCCATGGAGCCGTTTACGCCCAGGGCCTTTCCACGGGATTTTGGAGTGAACGTGCTTTGCAGTATTGCTCCCCCAAGTGGGTGATAGAACGATGAGCCCACTCCTGCAGACAGTGCGGAGAGCCCAGCAACATATGGGAGTGCTGCCCCGAGAAGCCCTATTATGACCTCGTAGAAGCCGAGAATTCCCAGTGCCATGAGCGTAAGACCTATTCCAATAAGGAATCCCTTGCGGTCCCATACCTCGGAAATCCTGCCCACCATGATGGAGAACAGTGAAGCTGCAGCATAGAAGATTCCAAGAAGGAAGGTGACGAACACCGGCGAAAGGGAGTTAACCTTCACAAGGATATCCACCAGCAGTGGAAAGAAGAAAACTGTTCCATCGTTGACAAAATGTCCCAGGGAGGTCATGGCCAGATTCCTCACGCCATGATTGGTTGAACGGGATGAATTGATAGATAAGTCAGTCATCTATAAGCAATGTATATATTCTATTTAAGCATTATTCATAGAATGGTTGAAAGGGAAAAGATACTCCGCGGGGTGATGACGCTTCTTGTTCTTGAAAAACTCTGCCATGAAGATATGCACGGATATGCCCTCCAGGTATACGTTTCCGGAATGATAGACCGGAAGATTGCCCCGGGAACCATATACGTTCTGCTGGGATCGCTTCTCAGAAGGAAATTCATCAGGATCTCAAGCCAGTTCAGGGCCAAGAACCGCGATGTGAAGGTATACACCATAACTGACCTGGGGAGGCAGTTCCTGGAGGACCACGTCAGCCCGCTGATCATTGTCCGGAACGTACTGGATTACCTTATTCCATCCATAACACAGATTGCTGGTGCCAGGGATCAGCAATAGCTTCTGCTACCCCGCCATAAGATGAATCGCTTTTAACCACCTCAACATTACATGCTGCAACAATGGCCACGATTCAGGATCGCATCAAGGAAATAGAGGAAGAGCTGAAAAAGACGGAGTACAACAAGGCCACAGAGAAACATATAGGTCTTCTCAAGGCCAAGATGTCCCGTCTCGAGATAGAGCTCATGTCCCAGAAGAAGGGAGGGGGCGAGGGGTTCGCCATTCCAAAGTCAGGCGACTCCACTGTGGCACTTGTGGGCTTCCCCAATGTCGGGAAATCAAGCATCCTGAATGACCTGACATCCCAGATGAGTGAAACCGGCAATTTTGCATTTACGACTCTGAAGGTGGTTCCCGGCACCATGAGCTACAACGGTGCGCAGATACAGATACTGGATCTCCCCGGCATAATAGAGAACGCCAGTGTTGGCTCAGGAAGGGGCAGGGAAATACTGAGCATGGTGAGGAATGCGGACCTTGTTGTGGTGGTGACAGATGTTCAGGTCAAGGGTGTTGACAGGATAGTCAATGAACTTCACAGGGCAGGAATCGTCCTTAACAGGCGGGAAAGAAATATTTCCATAAAGAGATCAAACAGCGGCGGCATCCGGATACACAAGCCGAGGAAGGTCCCTGTGGACGACGTACAGATAAGGGAGATACTGAAGGAGTTCAAGATAACCAACGCTGAAGTATTCATCAGGGAAAACATCACTTCCGATGATCTCATCGATCACCTCAAGGGGCATACAGTGTACATTCCGGGTATTTTTGTGGTGAACAAGATAGATCTTCCTCACAAAGATGAAGACATCGATGACCTTAGGTCAATGGGAAGGGTCATAGAGGTTTCCGCTACAACCAAGGCAGGCATACCGCAGCTGAAGGATGAAATATACCGCGCACTTGCACTTGTGAGGGTTTATCTCAGGGAGAAATCAGGCTATGTGGACCTTGATCGCCCCATGGTATTGAGAAATGGTGCTGTGGTGAGGGATGTGGTGAGGAAGATCAGCCGTGAGATGCTTGAATCTTTCCGGTATGCCATACTCACCGGACCTCAGAGAAAACAGGCAGAGTTGAGAGTTGGGCTGGATTACGATCTGCTGGACGGCGATATCATAACAATAATAAGCAGGAACTAGGTGTGATCATGAAGATAGCAAGAAGGGTTTTATTTTACGGGCAGGTGCAGGGAGTTAACTTCAGGAGAAATGTTGCCGGCCTTGCCGCTAAGAATGGCGTCACCGGATGGATAAGGAATCTTGATGATGGAAGTGTGGAAGCCCACATGGAAGGCGATCAGGAAAAAGTTCAGATCACAATCCAGATGTGCTGCACGGAACTTTTCCCGGCACGCGTGGAGAAATACCTCTCCCATGAGGATGCCGTGGAGGACCTGCGGGATTTCAGCGTCATCAGGTGACTATCTCATACCTGTATCCAAGCCCGGCAATCCTTTCAAGCAGTGCAGACAGGTGCTTCTCGTCCCTGACGTTTATGGCAAATGTCACTGCCTGGTATCCCACCGGCGTATCCTTGGCCAGATTGTCCACCTCGGCATGGAATATGTTTCCTCCAGTTTCGGATATGGCCTGTGAAATCCTGTAGA
>JAMCUV010000066.1 GCA_023379345.1 Thermoplasmatota archaeon | reverse complement strand
GTTGCCGCTGGAATCCAGTTCCATCCTGAGAAGTTCCTTTTTCTCCATCCCGATGCCGTGTTCAGCGGAAACGCTTCCACCGTATTTCAGGGCGATTTTTCCGAAATCCATCTGGAATCTGTCCACCTTCTTCATCTGCTCCACATTTCCGGTATCTGCGAATATATTCGCATGTATGTTGCCATCTGCAATGTGGCCGAAGAGAGCTGCCCTGACCCCATCCTCCTTCAGCTTCTCCTCGCTTTCCCTCAGTGCCATTGGAAGACTGGAAGCTGGCACAACTATATCCCCAATGACAACCCTCTCTGTTGGGGATGACCTTTCGCTGAGCAGGGATGCATAGGCACCCTTTCTTGCCTCGTATATGCGTGCCATTTCTGCCGGATCTGTTGTAACAGTCACATCTGTGGGGGAGAACTGCCTGAGCACGGACACGGCTTCATCAAGCTGCCGCTGAAGGCTTTCCCTTGTTGATGATATGTCAACTATGAGCATGTAGCGCGCAGATTCCGGGAAGTGCATCCCTCTGGCCTTTTCCAGGGAATTCATTGTGATCCTGTCCATGAATTCCGCTATTTCCGGAGTTATTCCTTTCTCCTTCATGGTGGAAATGGCCATACCGACTTTCTCTATATCCTGGTAATATGCCAGAATCCGGCCCTTTGTTTCAGGTATCGGCCAGATTTTCAGTATGGCCTTCGTTATGATCCCCAGGGTTCCCTCCGCACCAACAAACATTGCGGTGAGATCATAGCCGGCGGTTCTCTTAAGCACCTTTCCTCCGAGGTTTACTATCTCGCCGTTTGGAAGGACAGCCTCCAGGCCAAGAACCCAGTTTCGGGTTGTCCCGTATGTTGCAGCCCTCAGTCCTCCGGCATTGGTGGAAATGGAGCCTCCAACGGTGGCTGCCATGGAGCTGGCCGGATCCGGCGGGTAGAAGTGCCCGGTATGGGACAGGTTCTCATTGAGGGCATCCAGTCTAACCCCTGGTTCCACTATTACGTACCTGTCCTGCGGCTTCACCTCAAGTATCCTGTCGAAGCGGGACATGCTGATTACAACAAATCCATCCAGGGGCACAGATGAACCGGTAAGTGATGTGCCGCCGCCCCGGACAACAACCGGGACAGAATATTTCTGGCACAGCTTCATTATCCTGCTTACCTGGTCGACCGTTTCTGGAACCACCACTACCAGCGGTTCACTTCCCTGAAAATAAGATGCGTCTGTTTCATAGGGAATTTTCTGCTCATGTTTCTGGATAAGCACACTGCCGACTGATGATTTCAGTTCTTCCAGGAATGTCATAAGTGTTCAGTAAATTGTTGTTCATTAATTGATTGGTTATCCCTGATACCACCAAGTTTGATGCAATAGAATCTTCTTCTTGCATCGCTCATGCATATCTGCGTTTCAACAATGCCTGCATCCCTGAGAATCCTTATTGAATAAAGGAGCGTACGCTTAGGTAGGCCTGTTCTCTCCTTGAGGTCCTCAAACCTTGCAATTTTCATTGACAGTAAAACGTTCAGCACCTTTAGTGCCGATCCGGATAAATGAAGATCCAAAGTGGCGCAGTCCATTGGAATCAAATCATGATCTGATGGATAAAATGTTTGTATTCAAGAATGATTCTCCATCATCAAAAAACCGATTGACTTATTCCCATTGAAAGGTTTATCTTATACCAAATATTAGCCCTCTGGTGCCACTGTAGCTCAGTTGGTAGAGCAGCTGACTTGTAATCAGCAGGTCGGGGGATCGATACCCTCCAGTGGCTTATTATGCCGTTTCTTGGCTTTGCTTCCGATCCATTGCCGTTGATTTTGATGTACTCCACAAGCTTACTCCGTAAGAAGCCAGACAGGTTTTGCCCATTTCCTTTGCCGTGTTTCGCAGGTTCCCTTCTATGGACGAGACCCTACTTCCATTCATATCTGTTCTTCCTTATGGAACCTCATTAATAGAATCATCACCGCCCCTAAGAGAGCATGATCAGCATCGGGCAAATTGAATTTACAAAGATGTCAGCAAGAAAGCTTCGACCTTCAGGGAGGAGATGAATTGCGAAAAATGAATAGAGCACAATGAAATATGGAATCAGTACCCATGGGCAGTGGGAATTAACGCCTGATAAACCCCGTAAAAGGGGAGTGAGATAGAGTAAGCCCTTTGGAATGAATGATGAAGGCACCGTCGTTGAAGCAGGAACCTCAGAACCTTTATGGAGGAGAGGATGTCAGAAATCCGTTATTGCGGTACGATATGATGCAGAAAAAATTAGGGTGGTGTCAAAAAAAATAAAATCAACTGGACTGAACCGTAAACCCGACATTGGGAGTGAAGATTCTCGCGTTTAAGTTTAGATCCTGGTTCAGGCTGAAATCTATCAAGACATTTTGCGTAGAGTGGGCGCTGACTTTGAATGGGTGGTTAATGAATGCGAATGGCGCATTAAGAGAGAAATTCACATCAGCTCCAAGCATAACCACTGTGACGTTCTTTATGTAAAGCCTTATCATTGTATATGTGGCAGGATGCAATGATATGTTAGTCAGAAGTGATGCATTCGTAGCTGTAAGATTCAGTATGTTGACTGTGTGTGTTGAAACCGAGTAATTAACCCATCCACTGGTATTGCTATGTATGCTGACGGCACTGAAAGTTATATAAACACCACTTACTCCTGCGATTGGTGCGTCCGCAACTGATATTGCCACATGCCCTGTGTTCTGGGAGTTTTCGTAATACGTGTACCCGAAATAGGCACCACCGGCTATCAGTATTATCAATACAATAATGACTGCTCCAATTGTTTTCATTTAGTTAGTTTATAATTTTTCTTATTAAACGCTTATGGTACACTATTGAATGGTCAGAATTCCAGTATGATTGAATGAGCACGCATTATTGCATCGTCCTGGAACTGAAATAAGTGCAACTGGAACTGTTCACAAGACTTCGTGATGAAGAAGTGCGGTTAAACAAACGGTTTAATAGGGCTATTTCCATTGATTTCCTGCATGGATAAGCCGGATTACGGCACCTATCATCATTCTTCACGTGAAGATTCAGAGAAGCTACGTGAAGCGGTAAAATCAATGTTTAACCAGGCTTTTGAAAGACTCCAAATTGATCGTCAGAAACCTGTCTCAATTCTTGATGTGGGTTGTGGCAATGGATTTCTCCTGTCCATTGCTGGAATGTTCTATCCACGATCAATGCTCACAGGAATTGATTCCTTTTCTGGAAGCAGCCTTCACGGATCTTCCATTGCCCTTGCCAGGAAGAATATGAACATACTTGGAATAGGCGAAAGAACCACAATCCGGGAGGTCGATCTTCTGGAGAACAAACTGCCTCAGGGCAAATTTGATCTTATAATTTCCAATCTTGTCCTGCATAATCTTGGCGGAAGAAGATTCCAGGCTTACAGCATAATAGGAGACTTGCTTAGGGGCAATGGTCATTTCTTAAATGGAGACCTGTTCCTGCAGACAAGTGCTTTTTCTGACAAATTTTCACGCGACATGAAAAAAATTAGCAATTTGTTCAGAGTTGAGTTTACAATTGAACCTCCAGTTCAATCCGGCAGCTTCATGAAGTACTACAGGTTGGTTGGACTGAGTAAATCCATCTGATCGATTTTACATAAAAGTTTGGGCTATTGGGCCATATTGAGGTTCAATTGAGAATGGATCGTTTAGAAAGCCGATTCTATACCGCATTATGGTTAATCACGGCATCCCTCGCCCATTTGGAAATGGGTCTACTTCAATGGAAGAAGTAGTTTTCCATAAGCTGTGTCCACCACCATTGCTGAAACAAGGTACCAGTTGTATATTCCCTG
>JAMCUV010000065.1 GCA_023379345.1 Thermoplasmatota archaeon | reverse complement strand
GACCCTGAAAAATAGAAATCCACCAGGCGATAGTCCCTGTCAAAGCTGACCAGGACTCTCCCGTTGCCCAGTGGGAGATACCTTACCATTACAGGGGAATAGGATTGATGTTGTCTTAAATCTTTTTGGTAGGTGGGAATGCTTCCAGAACGGTAAATGAAATATCTGGCATATTACCATCAACAATGAGATGGCTCCACCAACTTTGCTTCCATCCATTCCATCAGCCCTCAAAGCCAGAGAAGGTTTTTGAAAGGTTTTCATCCGGGGCAGTTGAAGCCAGTACTGCCATGAACCTCGATCCGAGCCGCTCATCACTCTCCTTTCCTGCATACCTTTCTGGCTGCAATCCTGACATGCGTTTCAGCGTGATCTGCCTGAATGACTATATGCGATTACCATTGTAAAAACAACATATGTATATGCCCGTATCTGGTTATTGTTTCATGATTCCAGGACAGGAATGGATCATCACCAACCGGAACGGCAGCTATGCATCTTCAACCGAAAGCCTTGCCAACACAAGATCATATCATGGCATCCTTGTGCGGAATGTGGATGATCACTTCCTGCGAGTGGTAATGGTCAACAAGATCTTCGAGGTTGTGACCACGGATTCTGGAGAGGTTTCACTGGATACCAATTACTACGGGGATGTTGTGTACCCTGATGGATACCACAGTCTCCGCAAGTTCTCTGATTTTCCTGTTCCAACATTCAGATACTCCATCAACGGCATTGACGTCTGGAAAGAGATTGCCATCCATCCCCTTGCAGACCAGATAGGCATCAGGTACACGTTTCCAGGCACTCCCCCATCAAGAATCAGGATAATACCGCTCATCTCCTTCAGGAGCTACCATGAAACAATAAGTGAGGGATCAAGAACCTACAGGACAACAACGCAGGGTCGCACAGTGAGTGTTGAAAACGGAAACCTGTCAGTTTCATTTGATTCCACAGGAAGGTTCCTTGAGACAGGCAGATGGTACAGAAACTTCATCTATCCAGTGGAAAGGGAGAGGGGCACCATATTCAGGGAGGATCTCTATGAGCCTGGTGAATTTCACTTCACTGACCTGGGTAAATGGCTGGAATTCAGGATATTTTCAGGGAACTCTGTGGATTTGCCATTCCACGAAGTAAGGAAGGCCATGGAGAACCATATCAGGAAGAACGGCGTCTATCTGGCAGGTCTCGGGCAGATACCCCTGAGGTCGGCCATGCTGCTGACCAGGAACAATATAATTGCCGGTTATCACTGGTTCGGGCCCTGGGCAAGGGATGCCTTTATTTCAATGCCCGGCCTGCTGCTTGTAACCGGAAGGTATGGTGAAGCCGCCGATCTACTGAAAGCATATCGCAATGTATCACGAAACGGTGCTGTTCCCAAGAGGCTCGAGACCCCGGATGACTTCAGGACCGCAGATTCGGGACTGCTCTACATTTATGCAGCCTGGAAATACCTTCAGTATTCGGGAGATCTCAAGACTGCAAGAGATCTGTTTCCTTTTCTGACAGATGTTGCAATGAACTACATAAGGGGCAACGACCTGTATTCCATGGATGGGCTTTTTATAAGGCTGACTGGGGCTCCGCTAACCTGGATGGATGCTGAACGTGATGGTATTGTTTTCACCCCCAGGAAAGGTGATCCAGTTGAGGTGAATGCCCTGTGGTACAATGCCCTGAGGTCTCTTGAAAATATCTCGTCAAGAATTGAAGTTGTCCTTCCGGCTGAACTCCGGGGAATATCGGAACAGGTCAGGGAGAAATTCCCTGCGGTATTTGTGAGGAATAACACTGTCCTGGATGTGGCACGTCCGGATGACCCGAGCCTGCGTCCCAACTTTATAATGGCATTCAGCCTTCCCTTTCCTGTGCTGCAGGGTTTTGGCAGATTCAAGAATGTCGTTGATGAGCGGCTCCTCACCAGATATGGAATCAGGACCCTTGATCCTGGAGATCCGGGCTATAAGGCGCACTACACCGGTGATTTTCCAAGCCGTGATGCTGCATACCACAACGGGACGGTATGGCCCTGGCTCATTGGCCCGTACATCACGGCTTCACGAAGATCAGGATATGCACCGGACAGACTTCTGGACCATTTCCGCCCCCTGCTCTCAATGCCATATCTTCCGGAAATTTTCGATGGCGAACCGGATGGGACCCCAAAGGGATGTATGATGCAGGCATGGAGCTACGGTGAGATCATGCGAACTTATCATGAGGATGTAATCAACCCAGGGGGAATGTTTGAATGAAGATTGCTGTCATAGGATGGGAGTTGCCGCCGGCATTTTCCGGAGGCCTTGGAGTCCACACCATAAACCTTTTCGGTCGTCTTGCAGGAGTCATGAACATAGATGTGTACGTTCCGGCCATGAAGAGGCTCGGAAAGAACTACCCATTCAATGTTGTTCCAGTGAGGCTGCAGAGGGGGGTCATTGGGAATCCCTATGAGATAGAGGGATTTCCTGATTTCAGGGAAGCTGTTGATGACTATAACCTGAGGGTCCTCGAGCGGTTTGATCCCCACGGAGTTTCACTTGTACACTGCCATGACTGGATAACATTCCGTGCCGGTGAGATGATCAGGGAAAAATACGGCATTCCGCTTGTGATCACGTTTCACAGCACGGAGCGCGACAGGTCAGGCAATTTCAACCCGCAGGCAGATATCATGAGCCTTGAAAGGGATGGTGCCAGAGCAGCAGACAGGATCATAGCGGTTTCCAAATTCACCAGGGATGAGATAATCAGGGATTATGGGGCGGACCCTGAGAAGATCACTGTGGTCCACAATGGCGTGGACAATGAACACTATACCATGCGCCCCAGAACATATGAACCCACAAACAGAGTCCTGTACCTGGGCAGGGTTACAACACAGAAGGGACCCAGATTCTTCATGGAAGCGGCGGAACTTGTATCGCAACGTATGCCGGATGTGAGGTTTGTGGTGGCGGGAACCGGAGATCAGTACGATGAGGTGAGAAGGCTTGCTTCAGAACTGGGCATATCCGGAAAGACAGATTTCACTGGATTTGTCAGTTTCCGGAAGTCTGTGGATATATACAGATCCAGTGATGTCTTCGTTCTTCCGGCTGTTTCTGAGCCGTTCGGAATGACCGTGATTGAATCCATGATACTTGGAACACCGGCAATAATAAGCAAAACAACGGGCGTTGGCGAGGCCCTTCGCAATGTCCTGCGGGTAGACTACTGGGACACGGAACTCATTGCTGATTATGTGGAATCAATGCTTATGTTCAGGTCCATGAGAAGGATAATGGGCACAATGGGGCAGCAGGAGGCTTCAAGATTCACGTGGGAAAAAGCTGCCATTGATACCATGGGGGTGTATCTCTCCATATGAAAAGCCTTGTTTTTTATTTCCAGGTGCATCAGCCAAGGAGGATAAGGCCCTACCGCAGGTCTGAAATAGGCGTGAGGCACGACTATTTCTGGGATGAGAGGAACATGGAGATCATGCAGAGGGTTGCCCAGAAGTGCTATCTTCCCGCCACACGCATCCTGCTTCAGGAGGGCATCCCGGCTTCTTTCTCCCTGTCAGGAGTCTTCCTGGAACAGGCTGCTGAATATGTGCCTGAGGTAATTGATGTCTTCCGGGAGTACTTCAGGTCCGGGCTGGGAGAGATTATGTCCGAGACATATTATCACAGCCTTGCCTCCATATGGAATCCCCGGGAATTCAGGGAGCAGGTTGAGGAACACCGCCGCCTTGTTCAGAGGCTGTTTGGGGTAAATCCCGTGTCCTTCAGGAACACGGAGCTGATCTATTCCGATGGAATATCCCATGAAGTCAGAAACATGGGTTTCAGGAACATGATAACTGAGGGAACAGATGAGATAATTGCCGCACATTCGCCAAACTTTGCCTACCGATCCGTATCCGGGCTTAAGCTGCTCTTCAGGAACTACAGGATGAGCGATGACATTGCCTTCAGGTTCTCGAACCCGGGCTGGAATGATTTTCCGCTATTTGCAGACAAGTATGCCGGGTGGGTTGCAGCTTCCCCCGGGGATGTTACCAACGTTTTCATGGATTATGAGACATTTGGGGAGCACCAGTGGAAGGAAACTGGCATTTTCCAGTTTTTGAAAGCTCTTCCACGTGAGCTTTCCAGCAGGGGTGTGGAAATAACAACGGTGGACAGGGCAGCCTCGGAGAACAGTGATCATGGAACAGTCAGTGTGGAGAATCCCATATCATGGGCAGACACGGATAGAAACCTCAATGCCTGGCTTGGAAATGCAATGCAGAACGATGCGTTCAATGCCATGAAAACCATTGATGGCGATACGGACAGGAAGACATGGAGGCTTCTTCAGACCTCGGATCATATATACTATATGTCAGTCAGGAACTTCGCCGATCAGGATGTTCACGCTTATTTCAACCCCTATCTGTCTCCGTATCTTGCATTCATCTATTACATGGCAATACTTGATGACATGAAAAAGGGCCGGGCATGATTCTGCCTATTTCTGCATGCCGCTTTCCATTCTCTTTGGTCTCCCCCTTCCACCATGAGGGCCGCCCATCTTTCTGTGCATGCCGTTCCTACCGGTTCCTTTTTCTTCCTGAACACCGAGTTTTCCCAGTGCCGTGCTGGCATTTGTGACCCCATCGAGGGACTTGGCGGCCGCAGTTTCTCCGATGTAGTTGAGCCACATTGTTATATGCCCCTGACGGAGATGGTATTCCAGGCTTGCCGGATCTGTACTGGAGAGGCGTTTCATCTCGCTTTTTAGCTCTTCCAGATTGGAGGCACTTCCAATGGTGCGATCATAACTCTTAAAATAGAATTTTTCCATAATATACGTACCCCGTTATGGGATAAATAATTTGGCAAATTCATGAAAATTCAAATTCCATGTTTCTGCACCGCTTACCCTTTAATGACGACTTCTGGGTTAATACGTCCCAAGACCAGCATAAGGTCACTGCAAGCTTTGGGCAAAAAGCTGGCATTAGTGAACTATTGATTGAAGGATGGTATTGATAGTAGTACTTTAATCACCGGCCTAAGATTTCTGCAGGGTTTTCAGTTCATATCAGAAAATGAAACGGAAAAAGTCAGGTAAACTTGATAAATAAGCAGAAGAAACTTTTCTCGACTTTGACTTTAACATCTGGTGCTTCAGTGTGAACGGAGATTCTCCATCATCTTGTTAAACTCCTCCTGGCTTATCTCCCCCTTTGCGTATCTCTCCTTCAGTATATCCTCAGCACGGTTCCTCTCATTCCATGAATATCCCATGTGACCTCCCATGGCGCCAAAAACATAGCGAAGGAACAGTATGACAACCAGGATGGAAATCACAGCCATTATGGGCATTATGATATACATGCCGTAGAATGGGAAACCTCCCATCATGCCGTATGGCCCGTATCCATACGTGTAACCGTACCTGCCGTATATTGCAAATGACACAACGCTTGCCACTGCAATCACCCCTATGAGGGCAACTATTATCCAGATTATTTTCTCTCCGAATGATCTCATAGGATTGATTATGCTGAAAGGGCTCTTAAGGACCGTGTGAAATGCATTTCACTGAAATGGATTTCACTGTTGCACATAGTTGCAATATCTTGCTCTGCTATTGCCTTCGGCTCCCCATGAGTGATATAATGTTTGTCATCCCGTGCCTCTTCTTCTCCACAACCCCCTTGTTTTCCAGCGAAGATATTATCCTTGAAAGCGTGGGTGATGAAAGTCCGGTGACCTCCACAAGGGAGTTCTGGAGTGCGCTTCCCCCGTTTCTCCTGATGGCGTCAACCACAATCTGCTCCCGTTCCCCTAGTTGCAGGGCTTCATGCGGTTCACCACGATCCTGAATGCTCTCCTGAGACTGGGCTGCTGGCCTGTTTGCAACAATGCCACTGAACATGGACAGCAACCTACGGGATGAAAAGTACATGATCACGACATCGGACCCGATAACAACCGCATAAGCAACAATGCCGAACAGCGATATCCTGTAGCCAAGTGCCTCAGTGGTCAGGATGACTGATGTGGCAACTGTTGCTGAGACCACAGAATATATGGCGGAAAGGGCAATTGCGAGGATGAATCAGCTTTCTCCCGACAATGCCCTCACCTTGCCGGGAGTCTTCCCGTTGATTTTCTGTTTCCCGAAGCGGATTTCATTGAACTTCCTGAAAGAAGGTCCGCATAAGTTGACAGAAGAATATCGCAGTGCTTCTCCATGCTGAAATTATCAAGGACAAATTTTCTGGCGGCTTCACCTACGACCCTGAGGCTCTGCCTGTCCGCTGAATACCGCACCACTGACCGTGCAATCTCGTCGGGCTTTGAGAAGTCCATCTCAATAAGTCCTGAAACCTCCATGTCATCATAATGTGCAAGGGGAAAGCCCCGTGGAACTATGCTGGGAACTCCGGATGACATTGCTTCCACAACAGATATCCCGAATGTGTCGGTTTCGGATGGATAGATGAACAGACCGGCGTTGTGGAGCAGTTCTATTTTCCTGGGCTCATCAACATATCCTGTCACGGTGATCATGTCCTGTAGCCCCCTTTCTGCTATGGCCTTCTCCAGATTTTTTTCCTCAGGCCCGGTGCCTGAAATGCGAAACCTGATGCCGGACTTCCTGTCAATGACAGCCGCAACATCAAGAATCCTGAACACACCCTTGTCCCTGGTGATTCTACCCATATACTGGACCCAGAATGTTTCAGAATTACCGTTTTCCGGTGCAAACTTTTCTGTGTCAACGAACAGAGGTAGTTCCCTGGTATGCAGAACACCATCACTCCTCAGCTGCTCCATGCTCTTCCTGCTTGGGGCAAACACCTCATCACACCTGCGGTAGAGAAAGAGGCTGTATTTCCATGTGGTTTTGAAAAGCCTGTCCCTGAATGGCATGTTCACTGATTCCTGCATCTTGACAAAGTCCGTGTGGTATGTTGCAACTATTGGAGCGCCTGTGTATCTGGATATCCTGTATCCAAGGCTTCCCATGAATGGATCATGTATGTGTACTATGTCGAGATTCAACCTGATTGCCTTCCTGTAAAGGCCGAATGGCAGAGGATTTACAGGCATGCTGTACTGTGAATACGCCGGGAATGGAACCGAGCGGAGAACGTGCACATTCTTTTCCTTCCTGTCGCCGTTGAATGAGAACACGTGGACTTCGTGCCCTCTCTTCTGAAGCTCCGCCTTCACATCCCTCAGATAATGGGATACACCGTCTGGAGTTGGATAATATGTTGCAGTAAAGAATCCTATCCTCATCAGACTGAAACCCCTTATGAATTCCCAAGTTGGTTAAATTGTTTTCCAGAAAAAATCCCCATACTGAAGCTACCTTCTTTTAACTGCGTGGAGCAACGATGCATATAACCTTATGGAGCGGCACATCTTCAGCATGTGCTGGAATTCCATCCAAAGCTTTCAAGTGCCAACTGGCATCCCGCAGATCAATCAGGCTTCAGTCAAATAACTCGTACTTAAGGGCTACCTCCCTCCACTCTTCCGGTGGTATGTTGAAAGTGCTGCATATCTCCGGAACATCCGTGCCGTGCTTCATAAGTTTCCGAATCTGCTTGACTTCCTTTCTGGTCAGTTCCTTCATGAACCATCACCACTGTTCATAATCTATGCTTATCTTGAATAAGAATTTTCCATGCATGTGCCGGTGATTAATGTTTAGCCGCCAAAATATTGACAGTGTGCCCAGAAGTTATAATTATTAAGTCAGGAATATCATGTGATATTTATGACAGGCAACAAAGTTCTGGAAGAGCAGCTTCAGATCAGGGCAAGGGACGGCAGCGACATTGAAACTTTTCTCAGCATGCCATCTGGAGTTAAGGCCAGGGCCGGAATCCTGGTTATCCAGGAAATATGGGGAGTGACAGACTTCATAAGGGCGGTTTGCCGTAAGCTCAGTGAAAAGGGGTACATCGCAATTGCTCCCCACCTGTATTCAAGGGAGGATGAGAAGGCACTGTTCACAGAGGAGAACATAATGGACGCCATGAGGCCTTTCTGGGCACTTCCCCCGGAGAAGAGAGGGGATCAGAAGGCAGTCTCCGAGATACTTGAAAAGCTTCCGGAGCATACCAGAAAAATAGTCGCAAAGATAATGTTTGAGAGGGAGAAAACAGAGAAGAGGATGATATCCGACCTGGAGGATGCACAGAACCATTTCCTGAAGAACTACCAACAAGCAAAGACAGGCGTTGTGGGCTTCTGCCTTGGAGGTGGCCTCGCATTTCAGCTTTCCACGCAGATGAAATTTGACGCTTCACTCATATTCTACGGCGCAAATCCCAGGAACATAGACGATCTCTCCAAGATCAAAGGGTCAGTTCTGGGAATATATGCAGGAGAGGACAGTTCAATCAACAACGGCCTTCCAACGCTGGTGGAGAACGCTGTGAAGCACAGGCTGGACTTTGAGATGAAGATTTATCCCGGCACATATCACGCATTCTTCAACCATACCGGAATGAGCTATAACAAGCCAGCTGCTGACGACGCCTGGGAAAGGATGCTAACATTCTTTGACCGGCACCTGGGTGAGTGAAATGACAGAGAAAGATAACGAGATGCTTGTTGATGGCTGTTTCCTGACATGGGTACAGGTAACGGAGCATTACAGCAGGGAAGGCCGCATCACCGAAAAGACTAAAAATTTCAGGTCACAGCAGGATTCCCTGGACAGGCAATAATTTCATGCGAAATGCGGAAACAGTCGCGGAACCTTGTTTATGCGGCTCAAGACTCACATTTCCACTGGATTCATGTTTTCCGTGATCATAACTATATATTAACCACAGAATATCACACTGTAAATGTCTAATGAAAGATTGATGTATGGAAGCATAGCAACGGGAATCATATCCGGTGTCCTGCTTCTCATACTGATTGGCTGGATCCCGCTGTATGGCTGGATTATTGCGGGTTTTGCTGCCGGACTGGCATCTCGCGGATCAGCAAGGGGATTCATGTCTGCACTCATTTCTGGTGTGGTTGTTTCCATAGGCATAATTCTCATGGCACTCTTCATGCCATTCTCAGATATAGCTGCCATCAGTTCGTTCCTTGGAAATGCCTACCTGAATGCACATGCATTCCCGTACCTCTATTCCCTGCTTTCAAATGGTACCATACCTCTGGTGAAGATAATTGCAGTTGACTACATTGCAATCCCGGTGGTTGGCGGCATAATTGGCGGAGCCATATTGAACAATGGGTACTACATAGTGGAATCACAGGAGGTTCCCGCAGCAGCACCAGTTCAAATCCATGCTCCTGAGACTCAGGTCAGCACGCAGGAAGCCGGGGAAGAGGCTTCAAAGATATCCTGATTTTTCCCCGAACACTTCCTTTGATAGCCTCATGCCGTCCGCAGCCTGGTTCTCCAGAAGTATTGTGAGACCAACTGCATCGCGGTAGAATTTCTCAACTCCGAAATCCTCGATGTACCCATATCCCCCGTGGTACTGCAGCGAATATTTCGTGGCCCTTTTCGCAAGATCTGTGGCGTGAACCTTGAGCATGAGCATCTCTGTCTCATTCATTTCTCCTGAGCCCTGAAGGGCTATCTCTGCCACACTGAGCTCCGACATGAGCCGCGATATATTGTTTGCAACTGTGCTGTAATCCTTCAGCGGCTTCTCAAAGGTCTTCCTGACCTTGGTGTAATCCACAGTTTTTGCCAGTGCTCCCCTTGCAATGCCGAGTGCTATTGCGGAAATTTCCAGATCCATTCCTGACAGTATCCTCTCCATTGTTTCAGCTCCATTGCTGGAAATGACCTCGTAATGGGCGGAATCTATGCTTGCCACTGAATACTTCAGCCCCCTGAAGGACAGGTGATGATCCTCGTCCGATAAACTGAATCCGCTCTTCACCAGCACAAGTTTTCCATCATCAGTGACAGCCACAAGGCAGCCGCCTGGCCTTCCAATGACATATCTCCTGGTTCCCCTGATCTTATTGCCGGATATCTTCAGTTCCCCTGCGCTTCCCGATCCGTCTGTGGCTGGCCAGAGCGAGACTGCGAATGATTCCTCGCCTGTGGCGATCCTTCCAAGCAGGCTGTCTGCTTTCTTTTCCAGCAGCCTTCCTGCAATGGATCCTGTGATGAGGACCAGAACGGACACCGACGGGGAATAAGATGCCAGCTCCTTCAATATGACAGCATATCCCTGCCTGTCTATGCCTGCTCCTCCAACTTCAGTGGGAAGAGCGGCTCCAAGAAATCCCTGTGCAGCAAGAGAGACTGCCAGATCGTCAGTTATCCCTGTCCTCTCAATGGCAACTGCTGAGTTGGCAATATTCTTCTCTGCAAACTCTATCACTGCAGATCTCAGTATGTCCTGTTCTTCCATTGACATCTTAATTACCTCCCTGGGCTTCCTTAATGAGATTCCTCCAGATAATGAGCTTCTCAATCTCGCTTGTCCCTTCCCATATCTCCATGATCTTGGCATCCCTGAAGAATCTTTCAAGGTCACCGTTGATTCCTGAATACCCTGTGATCTCCAGTGCCTTTTCAGTTGCAAATACGGCAGTTTCTGCTGCATATGCCTTTGACATGCTCGTTATGGTGGGGTTTGGCCTGAACTGGAACAGGTATGAGGCAGCCTTGTATGTCAGGAGCCTGGAGGCCTCAATACGGGTTGCTATGTCAGAGGCCGTCATCTGGATCTCCTCTGTTATGGTGGACGAAGCACCCTTTGACTGCAGTTCCGAGAGGTATCCCAGCACCCTGTCAAGGGCGCCCTGGGCAATGCCAATAGCCTGGGCTGCCACATATGCCCGGCTTATATTGAAAAACGTCATGATGTAGTAGAAACCTTTACCTTCCTCGCCTATGAGGTTTTCCGCCGGAACCTCGACGTTGTTGAGCACCAGTTCCGCCGTGTTTGTAGCCCTGACTCCCAGTTTGCCGGTGATCTTTGTCCTGGAGAAGCCGGGAAGGTTGCCGGGAACTATGAATGTGCTCAGGCCGTGGTGCCTCTTTCCGTCCTCAGGATTTGAGGTACGCACCAGCATGACAAAGAAGTCTGCCATGGTTCCGTTTGTTATGAACATCTTTGACCCGTTGATTATGTATCTGTTGCCTTCCTTCCTGGCAGTGGTCTTGATGCCTGCCACGTCACTGCCTCCGCCTGGCTCTGTCACGGCAAGACCCATCATCATCTCTCCATTCTGCACTGCACCGAGATACTTTGTTTTCTGGCTATCATTGCCAAAGAGCATGATTACCTCGGCCCCGAAAAGGCTCACAGTGGCGGCTATTCCCATTCCGGGATCCGCCCTGCATAGTTCCTCAATGGTCACAAGCATTGACCACGGATTCGTGTAATCCACAATGCCGTATTCAAAGGCCTTCTTCTTCAGTTCCTCCGGGAATTTTTCTTCCCGGTCATACATTAAAGCTTTATTGGAGCTTATCTCCTTCCTTGCAAATTCAGCAGCCTTCTCTCTTGCCTTAACTATATCCTCAGGAAACTCAAAATCCATGTTCACACCCTCTCAAAGAGTACTGAATAGCCCTGGCCTCCGCCGACGCATAGTGTTGCAACTGCTTTCTCCTTCTTCTCGGTGTTCAGCAGGCGTGAAACGGTGCCACCCAGCCTTGCCCCGGATGCGCCAAGGGGATGCCCTATTGAAATGGCGCCACCCTTCAGGTTCACGCGCTTCTCATCAAGGCCAAGTTCCCTTATTGCGTTGAGTACGACAACAGCAAATGCCTCATTGATTTCCCATATATCGATATCTTCGGCACTGAGTCCTGCATTCTTTAGAAGCTTCTGGGATGCCGGCACAGGCCCAAGTCCCATTATTGTAGGATCAACAGCAGCCCATGCAAAGGAGCTAAGTTTTGCCAGGGGCTTTAGCCCGTATTCACGAACCTTTTTCCCGGACATCAGCATGGTCAGTGATGCTCCTGCATTGAGAGGTGAGGAATTTCCAGCGGTTATCTTCCCGTCCTTGACAAATGCGGGCTGTAGTGCCCTCAGCCCCTCCATGCTTGTGTCCGGCCTGATGCTCTGATCCCTATCTATTGTGATAAAATCATCATCCTTCTCAACATCTATGGGAAGAATCTCATCCTTGAAAAAACCATCATCAAGTGCCTTTGCTGCTTTCTTGTGGCTTTCCATTGAGAACCGGTCCATGTCTTCCCTCTCAATGTTCTTCACCTTTGCAAGCTTCTCTGCGGTGAGCCCCATGTTGTATGATGTTGTCATGTCGTATTTTGCATATTCGGGCCTGACAATGAGCTTTATGTTAGGTTTCACATTGGGATTGTTGGAAAGAGGCACATGTGTCATGTGCTCCATGCCACCTGCCAGCACAATGTCAGAATTTCCGGTCATTATCTCCATTGCCCCTATGCTCATTGCATTCAGGGATGAAGAGCAGGCCCTGTCAAGGGACATTGATGGCACACTGAATGGAAGGCCGGCCATGAATACTGGATGGCGCCCCCCGTACAGCCAGTTCTCATCTGCCTGTATGGCACATCCTGTTATGACATCGTTGATCTCCTCGGCCTTCACTCCGGTCTCGGAGACAGAGTTCTTGATAAGCTGACCCAGGGCCTCATCCATTCTTATGCTGTTGAATACGTCCTTCTCTGGAGCATTTGGTCTTGACCGTGAAAAGGCGGTCCTTTTATAGTGCACCAGGTATACTTCTCTGTCCTTATCCATCATATCACTGTGTTTGTAAGTGCGATGTGATCTAAATAAGTTTTTGTGGTTATTTAGTAGACTATATAAATCATTTATTGCACAACTTTTCCTATTTTTATGGTTTTGCGTGGGATGCCATTGCGTGCCAGTTCCCGACGAAATGTATAAAGATGTGCAAAGGCTATTGGGATGAAGTGTGATAAAATGCCGTATAATGTCATTGTGCTTGTGAAACAGATACCGGACATAGACCAGATGAAAACAGATCCCAGTACAGGGGAACCGGTTCTTCAGAATCTTCCTCTCAGGGTTGAAAACCTCAGCAAGAATGCCATTGAGGCTGCAGTAAAGATTAAGGAGAAACATGGCGGGAAGGTCTCTGCAATCATATTTGGAACCGACAAATCCTCTGCTGCCATGAAGGAATCATATGCAATGGGGGTGGATGAGGGCTTTCTGTTAACCGGCTACGATGGCAACCACCCGGAAGTTACGGCAAAGGTTCTGGCAGAAAAGATAAAATCCATACCTCATGATCTTGTGATACTGGGCAACCAGTCTGCAGATTCCTATACCGGACTCCTTCCTGGAAAGATATCGGCCATAACAGGGGAGCCGCTTCTTGGCAACGCGATCAAGATAGAAATGGATGGGAAAACTGCAAAGGTGACATCGGCGCTCGAGGAGTACAACCTTGAGATCAGAGGCGAGACACCGGCCATAATTTCTGTGGCTCAGGAAATAAATGAGCCCCGTCTCCCACCGGTGCTGCAGATCATGGCCGCTGGCAGGAAACCCATAAACACTCAGCCTGCAGGGCCAAAGGAAAAGTTCACGTCAGTTGTTATTTCAAACAAGGCACCAAAGAGCGACAGAAAGCGCATTGTGTTTGAGGATGTGGACAAGGGCGTAGCTGAAGTTTCAAAGGCAATAAAGGAGGCCATAAGATGAAGGCGCTTGTTTTTTCCGACAACCAGGAGATAATCACCCAAATCCTGACGGCACTTAATGGCAAAGCCGACGCTGACGCAGCAGTACTTTCTCCGGTAATGGAAAGCATGGACCAGTACGGTGCCACAAGGCTGTATGAACTTACTGGCAATCCGGGATCTGACGCAATATTCCAGGCCCTCTCAAAGATATTCACGGAGGGGAAATACGATCTCTTCCTTGCGGGATCAACCGTAAGAGGCAGAGAGGTTGCGGGAATGATGTCGGAGGCACTGAACCTGCCCGCAATGACAGAAATCAATGACATTTCATTCAGGGATGGTAAGATTGTCACAAAGCGGTTCTTCTACGGAGGAAAAACTCTCCTTGAAGAGGAATCTGGTGCTAGGGTGCTGACCGTGATGGCTGGCATTTCAGAAGCAGCCAGGGCTCAGGGCAAGTCTGAGCTTGTGAAAGTGGAACTCCCTGCCTCAAAAATTACCACAGTCAACAGGATAGACAAGATGGCAGGTTCCGTTAACATAGAGAAGGCGCAGGTTATCGTGTCCGTGGGAAGGGGAATAGGCAGCAAAGAGAACATCGAGAAGGTAAAACCACTTGCTGAAGCTGTGCATGGTGAGATTGCCGGTTCAAGACCAGTGTGCCTGGACTACCAGTGGCTTAGCGAAGACAGACAGGTGGGACTTTCCGGAAAGAAAGTGAAGCCAAAGCTCTACATTGCGCTCGGCATCTCTGGACAGATTCAGCATATAGCAGGAATGAGGACCTCCAGAGTTGTTGTTGCTGTGAACAAGGACAAGAGCGCCCCGATTTTTGAGGAAGCAGACTACGGAATTGTGGGTGACCTTTTCCAGATAGTGCCAAAACTTGTTTCAGCCCTAAAGCAGTGATGCAAGAACATCACTTTTT
>JAMCUV010000064.1:7543-8306 GCA_023379345.1 Thermoplasmatota archaeon | reverse complement strand
GTTGGTGTCCATGCAGTGAGTCCTTACGCCGCCGAGTTCATAATGGAGGGAGTTATTGCAGTTAAGCAGGGAATGACCTTCAACGACATAATAGAGAACAGCCACATATTTCCCACTGTGTCCGAAAGCATAAAACTGGCTGCACAGTCATTCACCAGAGACCTTTCCATGATGAGCTGCTGCATGGAATGATATTATCACTATTTTCAACTTTTTTACAGTATTTATGCACATTCTAAACAGAATTGCATTCCTTCAGGCGAATTCCGGCAAAATTTAATAATGTCCCCAGAGTCCCCCTCTGGATGGAAGTTTATGGCCTGAAGGGCAGGACATGGCTACAGGTTATTTCTGCATACGCAGGATGGCTCATGGATGGATATACATCCATTGCATACGCACTTGTTGCAGTAACAATATCGTCGGTATTCTTCCCTTCGAAGGTCATAGGCATATACAGCCTTGTTGCAACATTCGGAGGCCTGGCTGTTGAGGAGCTTGCAAGGCCGGTTGGATCAGTCCTTCTGGGAAACTTTCTTGGAGACAGGCTTGGAAGGAAGAACATGTTAACCATCACAATTGTGGGTTTTTCCATTTTCGCTGCATCTAAGGGCCTTCTTCCAACATTTACACAGGCTGGGATTTTCGCTCCCATACTGCTTTACATCATACTTTTCATAGAGGGTCTGTTCGCTGGAGCGGAGTATGGAGGTGGTACAGCGCTATCCATGGAGAGCGTTCCGGCAAAGAAAAGAGCCCCCAT
>JAMCUV010000064.1:0-7486 GCA_023379345.1 Thermoplasmatota archaeon | reverse complement strand
CGGTGCCCCTCTTATATTCGCACTTATACTGACCACAGGGCTCCTTTTCATAAATTCAATAACTTTTTCATTCTACCCCACTCTCCTGATCCTTCTTCATTCAACAATAAGCGGCACCACAGTTGGCGTTTACAATGCTTATATCAACCTGGTATCACTGTTTGGCGTATGGGTTGGGGGCATTATAGGACTGATAATAGTTGGAAGGAAGACATCCATGATCGTATATACTGTGATTTTTGTGGCCATAACCTATCCCATATCATACTTTGCATTCCACGGAAGCCCATTCATGGATCTGGTGCTATTCAGCATACAGGCTTTCTTTGAAGCAATGATATTCTCAACACTTCCTGCATTCCTTTCTGAAACATTCAGCAGGAAATTCCGAACCACTGGCGTTGGATTTGCATATAACGGTGGCGCAATACTTTCTGGGTTCGCCATAAGCATAGTCCTCTATTCAGCCACCATAACCCGGAGCCTCTTCGCATCATGGACACTCTGGTTCTTCATTGCAGAGGCAATAATGCTTGTAGGGCTGCTGCTTTCAAAGGAAACGTACAGGCATGGGAATCCTGACCTGATAAATGCATAGTATAAGCGTAGGAGTAAATGCACCCGCAGCTTCAGAACAATGGGTCATTTCTGAATGACTGCCACGCCGTATGATTCCGTGATAAGCCCATTGCCCTCGGTTGCACAATTTCTGCTGAACAGAATCCTGCCGTGCACAGCAGGAATGTTTGCTGGTTTCTCAGAAAGGTTGAAAGCACACAGAATAACGCCTATTGGTGTTTCCAAATATTTTGCAGTGACAAGCGCACCATGGATTCCCACCACAGGCCTGATTCCGCTCCCAAGTTTCATACTTCTCCGGATGGAAATTAGTTTCCGGTATTCCCCAAATATTTTCTGTGCTTCACTGGAATGAAGATCACTCCATGGGATTCTGGATTCCATAAGTGCACGGGGATCTGATGGCTCAATATGATCTCCGGCCCAATCAAGATAGCTGAATTCCTCTTTGCGTCCCTTATCAACAGCACTGGCAAATGATGGGTCCGATGTGTCGATGAAGAACCAGAATGGGGAAAATGTTCCAAATTCCTCACCCATGAAGAGCATGGGAACATATGGTGAAAGTATGGCAGCAGCCGCCATGGCCATGGAAGCGTCCATACCAGCATATGAGGTTGGCCTCTGGGATCCTGGCCTGTTCCCCACCTGATCATGATCCTGGGAAAAGACCACAAGCTGGTCATTCCTGTATCTCCTGTCCCTGTATCCTCTGGTCCTGTGGAGAAAACTTGAATAGATACCGGAATAAACAAAACCATGACGGAATGCCTCTGCCACCTGTTCCGGCTCCCCATAATCCGAATAATATCCGTGCTTCTCGCAGGTGGCCAGTGCGTGAACAGAGTGATGAAAATCGTCACACCACTGCGCATCAAGGCCATATCCTCCCATTTCCAGTCCCTGTATTACCCTGGGATTGTTCATGTCGCTTTCCCCTATTATTACCGGTCTTTTCCCGGTGCGGGCAAAATGTTTCCTTACGGTCTGGGTAAGCTCAGTCAGGAAATGCACGGGGGAATTGTCCGCTATGCCGTGGATTGCGTCCAGCCTGAGACCGTCGAAGCCGTATGCGTCCAGCCAGAAAATGGCATTCTGTATGAAGAAGGCACGAACATAGTCAGACCATTCACCGTCAAAGTTCAGTGATGCACCCCATGGGGTCATGTACCGGTTTGAGAAGAATGGTCCAAATGATTCAAAAATGTTGCCTCTGGGCCCAATGTGGTTGTACACAACATCCAGTATTACAGAAAGATTCATGGAATGGCATCTTTCCACCAGTTCTCTCAGGTCACTGGGAGTGCCGTAAGTGTTATGGACAGCATATGGAAATACCCCGTCATAACCCCAGTTCCATCGCCCCTCAAACTGCGAAACCGGCATGAGCTCAATTGCACTTACACCGAGGTCAACAAGATGCTCGAGCCTTTCAGCGATGCCAGCAAATGTGCCCTGCGGAGAAAACGTTCCGGTGTGCAGCTCGTAGATGATTGCAGATGGCATGTGCAGATTCACGAATTCCGTGCTGACTGGAAGTGGGTATTGAATCACCCTTGAATGGCCGTAAACCCCATTGGGCTGATACCTGGAAGCCGGATCAGGGAGTGGTGCTCTGCCATCAATGGAGATCAAGTAATCAACTGTTTCGCCAATCCATGGCATATGAGCCTCCCAGATACCAAACTCATCCTTTGAGGCCATAATGGTTTGCTCCCCGGAAATAAGCTCCAGCCCAGTTGCAAATGGTGCCCATGTCCTGAAGATCACTTCCGATCCCCTTATGATTGGACCAATATCCTGGTATGTTATGCTGTGAAAATTTTTCTTCCAATCACTCAAGTCCGCTCACCCTCCGCAGAATAACGGCCGGTACATTATCAACAAGATGCCGTATTTTTAACTCTCCAGATATGACTACAGCGCGGCCTGACAGGAGATCAATATATTTTCCCTGGAATCCGGAAGGAAGAACTATGCTTGCATCTTTAAGCTTGTCTGGATCAAGTGCATTGGTTTCTGAGGTAATTTTTGAAAACAACCTGAGGCACACAACTATGATTAACTCATTCTCACTGACCATATAATACGAAAGAATGGATTCACTGTGATCTCCTGACACCTGTAGTGCTTCCATTTTCCCGCTGTCAATCACATGGGCAAGTTCCCTTCGGATCGTTGAAAGCACTGCAACCATCCTGGACTTCAGACTTGGGAAATCACATTCTTCCAACGATTTCAGCGGCATTGAAACTGTTTTTTCAAAATTTTCAACAAATCTGTTAAAATTCACCCTTTCCCTGTTGTCAGGGTCCGTGAAATGAACGTTAATGCTTTCACTTCCCTGGAAAAGTGCAGGCACACCAGGCAGCATGAATCTCAGAACAAGCATTGAAATTGAATTATAATGACCCAGATCCCTGCATTTCTCTGCCATTTTCGTTCCCATCTCCCAGTTTCCAGATTCCAGAAGACCCATTATGATCCTGGCAAATTCCATGGCATTGTTCTCATATTCCACATCCGGGTTCTTCCATGATGTTGAAAGCATGGATTCCCTAATTGCCTTGATGATCTGTGCACCCAGTTCCTGCCTGTAGTCTGTGTAATAATTTGCTGATCCATAGGAAGCCAAAACAAGCTGCAGGATGTAGTACAGGTGCTCTTCTGCCATATTGCTTATTCTGGAACGCGTATCTTCACGGGACTGAAGATCTTGAAGAATTTTGAAAAAAACATCAGGGTATTCTGATATGACAAGGCCTGAATTTCTCAGATCCTCTCCAAATTTTGTATCGTGGGTTGATCCCTCGTTGAGAGAAAACGGCAGGTTCTCCCTCTTCCTTATGAATTCCATGAATCCTTTCCAGTCAGGAATATCTGCCTCCGGAGTCCAGCCCACCTCATTCATGAAAATGAGCGGATTGTAGGAAAAGAAGAGCCTGTCCTCAAGGTTTTTGGCCATGAGGGCCCCGGAGAACTGTTGAATTCTCAAAACTGGGTGTATGCACTTGTTACACTTACGGGAAACGTGATCTGAAAGCACCCGTGTTATGGAATCGTCACTGCCACCTTCAGAGTTCAACAGGTATTCGGCGATTTCTGTGGTATCATCAGCCGTGGAATAGGTGCGGTATTTCTCAAATGATGTCAGAATGTTAACCACAGTTTCCCGTATTTCAGAATAGCTGTATTCGTACCCATGCTCCAGTACAAGGGAATTATAAACAGGCCAGGAAAGGTTGTCAACATCACCGGAAAATTCCTGCATGATGAAGTCCCGCTTGTAGTTCAGCAAAACCTCAGGGATGTTGCCGTATTCAGGCAGACTGGAATGGAATCGATCCTGAAGCTTGTGGTACCCTTCAGCATCTGCAAACAGTGCATTTGTCATCCCCAGAAAGTCATAACCTGTGGTTCCATGGATTTCGATGGATTTCGGAAGTCTCTCTCCAGGAATGAGCACCTTCTCTGCAAGAATAATCTTGTCTGGTAGTGCATTCCTCATATATCTTACATAACCTGAAGGATCGTACAGGCCGTCCAGATGATCGACCCTGATGCCAGTTACACACGATGATCTGGAAAGCTCAATGATCTTTCTGTGCGTGAACCTGATGACATTCATGTCCTGCGATCTGATGGCAATCAGGCCATTCACAGAAAAAAAACGCCTGTAATTGATACGCTTTGATGCATACTGCCAGAACACCGGCCTTAGGGGAAGATCCCTGATAATTTCCTCCAGAGTCTGAATGTTGCTGATCTCAATCTCCGGAAGTGAATTACTGGTCTCCCCTGACCGGCTTTCCATACCATTGTTCCGATTGGTGTTACCGGTTATTTCTGGCATTTTCCGAAGTGGGATATCCAGGGTTCCAACATGCAGGACAGGGATTGACCCGGGTGTTATACTTACCCTGTGCTGATTCACCATAGATATGAGACTCTGAGGGAGAAATGGAAAAACTATAGAATCATGGGGAGAGAATGGATTCCTGATTGTGTCGAAAAGCCATCTGAATTTTCGCGTTCCATCAATAAAAGCTGCTTCCACGTAGGGATTTTCAGGGCTGTATGCCATATGGTTTGGAACTGTATCCAGCAATATGCCGAGACCCAGAGAAGAGCAGGTGGCACAGAAATTCCAGAAGGCATTTTCACCTCCAAGTTCTGGATTTACCTGGCCAAAATCGGTAACATCATAGCAATGGTTGCTGCCTGATACTGCCCTCATTATGGGCGAAAGATACACATGTGATACGCCAAGGGACCTCAGATAGGGCAGAACCTTCTCCGCTTCACTCAATGGAAAATCCCTGTTGAGCTGAATCCTGTACACAAGCCGCATATTGCTTTCAGCCACTTGATCAGCCTTCCTGAAATGCATATTTTACGGCAGATTCCGGCAGTTGCTGTTTCATAGAATCTCCTGTATTACTGCAGCCGCATCAAGGTTCAGCAGATAATTGCTGCCCGGGAGCTTCTGCGGTAGCCCGTCTACAGATGGTACGTTTGTATCGGCATATATTTCCCATCCTTTTTCACTATCTGGAAGAATGAAGTTGACCGGGTTACTGGATGAGTTGAAGATCAGCAGAAGGTCCCCACCCGTTACTATGTCATCTCTGTATGATATTTCTCTTGTCTCACGTCCTGAAAGCCTTATCATAAAGGCGTGAAGCGATGGATCATTCCACATTGCGGCCGTCATGTCCCTACCTTCAGGGGTCATCCACTGTATTTCTGCCCTACCAGTCACTGGATTGGGGGTACTCCGGAAGAAATTTCTCCTCCTCAGCACAGGGTTTGACCTCCTCAGGTGAATCATGTGGCGGGTGAATTTGAGAAGGGAAGTCCTTTCCATGTCAAGATTCCAGTTATACCAGCTGATCTCGTTGTCCTGGCAGTACGCATTGTTGTTTCCCCTCTGTGTCCTGCCAATCTCATCACCACCCAGCAGCATTGGTACCCCCTGTGAAACGAGCATAGTAAAGATGAAATTTTTCATTCTGCGGAACCTTTTTCCAAGGATCTCAGCATTATCTGTTTCTCCCTCTACTCCGAAATTATAGCTGTAATTCTCGTCCGTTCCACCCTGGAAGAGCTCTCCGTTTGCCTCATTGTGCTTACTGTTGTATGAAACAAGATCGTACAGCGTAAATCCGTCGTGGGACGTTACAAAGTTTATGCTGGAGTGTGGTCTCCTTCCATCCTCCTCATACAGATCGGGCGAACCTGATATTCTTGTTGCAAATTCTGCAAGAGTTCTGTCATCGCCCCTCCACATCCTCCTGACCAGGTCCCTGTATTTGCCATTCCATTCCGCCCACTTTGGCGGGAAATTGCCAACCTGGTATCCACCCGGTCCCACGTCCCAGGGCTCAGCTATGAGCTTCATTGTTGAGATTACCGGATCCTGGTGTATTGTGGCCAGAAATGGAGAAAGCATATTCACATCATAAAGCTCCCGTGCCAGAGTTGATGCCAGATCAAATCTGAAGCCGTCCACCTGCATATCTGTTGCCCAGTACCTCAGGCTGTCCATTATGAGCTGAAGAACCTGTGGATTTCTTGCATTCAGGCTGTTTCCTGTTCCCGTGAAATCAGAATACAATCTTGGATTCTCAGGGTCAAGAATGTAATATGTGGTATTGTCAAGCCCTCTGAAACTCAGAGTTGGGCCAAAATGATTCCCCTCTGCCGTATGATTGTAAACCACGTCTAGGATGACCTCAATTCCGTTTTCATGAAATTTCCGTACCATGTCCTTGAATTCCCGTACCTGTGTGCCTGGCAGACCTGAAGAATAGCGTATATCCGGAGCGAAAAATCCAATGGTGTTATATCCCCAATAATTCACAAGGCCCGAATCGACCAGCATTTTCTCGTCCACATGATGGTGCACGGGAAGAAGCTCCACCGAAGTTATACCAAGATCCTTAAAGTACCGGATCATTGGCTCGGATGCAAGTCCGGAGTACGTCCCTCTGATCTTTTCATCAACCTCGGGATTTTTGATTGTGGCTCCCCTTACATGGGTTTCATATATGATTGTCCTGTTCCAGGGGTGCCTGGGCTTTTCAACTCCGCCCCAGTCATAGCTGGAATCAACAACTATTGATTTTGGCACATATCTCTCATCAGGTGTCGTATCGATCTTGAGATCCTTCTCCTGGGAATCTATGCCGTATGAAAAGATAGCATCATTCCATTTCACAACACCGCTCAGTGCCTTTGCATAGGGATCAATGAGAAGCTTGCTCTTATTGAACCTCTGCCCTTTCTCCGGATCATATGGCCCATCTGCCCGATAGGCGTACAGCTGCCCGGGTTTGACTCCAGAGACGAAGCAGTGCCACACATGTGCATCCTGCTCCTGCAGCCTGATGGTTTCCACTGCTTCGCCGTCTTCCCTGTCATAGAGTTCCAGAAAGATAGCGCTGGCATTTTCTGAATAAATGGCGAAATTCACTCCGCCATCAACTATGGTTGCACCAAGGGGGTATTCCTTCCCCCTCCTTACTCTTTCAAGATTTCCCATCATATACTAACCCGATTTTTTACTGTGATTATCTGAAGCTCCCGGTCTCAGTCAGTGTCTCAACAAGGGCGCGGGCCGGTATGATTATCCAGTCTGGCCTGTTGTTCATCTCATAGTTTGCCTCGTATACAGCCTTCTCAACCTCATAGTAGGCTGCAGTTTTCATGAAGTCCCGGAAGTCCTCTGGAATTGTGGGAAGATCACTGGACTTCTGGAAATACGCCTTAAGGAAAACCTCACGCAGTTTCAGGGAAATTCTTCTTGTTTCCCTGGCCAGAGAGGTGTCAGATTTGGAATAGAAACTTAAAGCGTAGTCTATTGAACGCGTCATGCCGGCAACATCCTTCAGGACACATCCGAGAG
>JAMCUV010000063.1 GCA_023379345.1 Thermoplasmatota archaeon | reverse complement strand
TTTCCATATCTCAAGATTGTATTAATTCTTATTGCATCCAGTTCCGGGCATAAAATTTAAGTTCTCATAACTGCAAACAGTTATTATTTTTCCAGTGATAATGTATTATGGCAAGAACAGAAAGGGATGTAATTGGAGACGTCAAGATAGAGGATTCGGAATATTTCGGAATAAATACATACAGGGCCATACAGAACTTCCAGATCACGGGCCTCACTGCGGATTCTGATCATATCAGGTCCATAACGGCAATAAAGAGGAGCGCTGCAGTGGCAAACAACAAGGGAGGGAAGCTTTCCGCCGATAGGATGGAAGCCATTGTGAAGGCATGTGACCAGATATATGGCGGGAAGCTCCATGACCAGTTCCGCATTGATCTATTCCAGGCAGGTGCCGGAACCTCCTACAATATGAACGCAAATGAGGTTATTGCCAACCTTGCACTGGAAATTGCCGGAAAGAAGAAGGGAGACTACTCATACATTCACCCCAATGACCATGTGAACATGAGCCAGTCTACCAATGACGTGTATCCAACCCTCATTAGGGTTGTCTCATACATAAAGGCAAAGAAGCTCTCTGAGGAAATCAGGAACCTCGTGGAACTCCTGCGCAAGAAGTCGGAACAGTTCCGGGACGCTGTGAAGCCTGGCAGGACACATCTTCAGGATGCCGCGCCTGTGACATTCGGGATTGAGCTTTCTGCCTGGGCATATACACTGGACAAGGACAGGAAGGAGCTTGAAGGAGCTATGGACTACATCCTGGAACTCAATATCGGAGGCACGGCAGTGGGCACAGGCATCAACACCTCACCGGGATACCAGGATAACGTTGTGGCGGAGCTGAAGAATTTCCTGGGCATACCCTTCAGGAAGAGCCTGAACCTCCCGGGAATAATGGAATTCATGACGGACTTCTCAAGGCTGATGAACGCCGTGGCAAACACCGCACTTGACGTGACAAAGATTGCAAACGACATAAGGCTCCTCTATTCAGGCCCGGGAGCAGGCATCCACGAGATAAAGATTCCAGCAGTGCAGCAGGGATCATCCATAATGCCCGGGAAAATCAATCCATCAATCGCTGAGGCCATGAACATGATCTGCCATTCCGTCATAGGTGCGCAGCAGGCACTGAATATATCTGTTCAGGCCGGCCAGCTTGAGCTTAATGTCATGATGCCACACATAGATTTCGAGCTCACCAGATCCGAGGACATCCTTACAAACGGGCTGAAAATGTTCAGGACAAAACTCATAGAGGGCCTGGACGTGAACAGGGACGTGGCAAGGGAACATCTCAGCAAGAGCTTCGGCTCTGCAGCACTGCTGAACCCATACCTCGGGTATGATACAGTGGCACAGATCGTAAAGGAATCCCTGGATACGGGCAAATCCATAAAAGAACTTGCCCTGAAGACCGGCAAGGTAACCGAAAGTCAGTTTGACGAAATAATGAAGAAAGGGGTTCCGGGAAACTGATCAGATCCCTATCCAGGGATTCTTCCGGTAGGCCTTGGAGATAATCATGGTCTCGAACCCCTGGACCCCGGGGATCCTTGACAGTGTATCCTCGAAGTCCTGTATGGCCTCCATGTTCAGGAAGAGTGTTTCAGCAAGCATCTCATTCTCGCCCCTCCTGCGATATAAAGTAAGGATATTCATGTTGTCCTGAAGCTTCTGGCTGATCTCCTCAAGCCTGGAGGGATCAACCCTGATTTTCAGGTACGCCTTTATGCTGTTTTCAACCGCCTGCAGATCCACCAGGGCGGAAAAGCCGATTATGATCTTCTTGTTAAGCAGCCTGGCGATCCTCCTCCTGACGGTGGCTTCGCTGGTGCCCACCTTCTTGGCTATCTCCGCATTGGACATCCTTGCATCATACCTCAGGAAACAGATTATCTGCTTATCAAGTTCGTCTACGGGTAATAGTGAAGGGTCAATCTTTGACCATCTTATTGCCACGTCACAACTATATCCTTCTAGATATTGTTCATTGACGTCATCAGTTGCCATGATTCGTCATCCTTAATGAATACTTAAGACTTGACACCATTCCCATTCTTAAAATCCTACAGGATAATGGCTGCCCGTTTTCCGGACATCTATGCAAAAATGCAAAATAGGTGGTCTGGATCAGCTAACGCCAGTGTCCTCAGATGAAAATTTACTTTGAATCCTATGGTTGCACCCTGAACAGGGCTGAAGCGGGCCTTTACATGAACCGCATGCTGGAACAGGGAAATGAGCTTGTTTCCGGCCCTGAAGAGGCGGATCTCAGCATCATAGGAACCTGCGTTGTCATAAAGCACACAGAGGACAAGATGATGAAAAGGATACAGGAGCTGTCGTCACTGTCAAGGGTAAGGGTGACGGGTTGCCTGCCTCCGGTTTCCGGAGGATCCCTGGAGAGCGAGAACATAGAGGTTATCAAGCCCCGTGAAATCCGCAGCTTCTACCAGGGCTATCTGGATGATGTCGAGATCAGGGAGCCATCGGTGTTCGAGGGAATACCCATAAACCAGGGCTGCACAGGAAGCTGCAATTACTGCATATCCCATATGGCCAGGGGAAAACTTGTATCAAGGCCTGTGCAGAAGATCGTGAACCAGGCAAGGATGCAGATTGCCCGTGGAATAATGGAGGTGAGGATATCATCCCTTGACACCGCAGCATATGGCAGGGATCTTGGCATAAGGCTCCCGGAACTGGTTGATGCCATCACAGGCATTCCGGGCGACTTCAGGCTCAGGATAGGCATGATGGAGCCCAGGAACACCATGGACATAATTGACCATCTGATGAGGAGCATGGGCTCGGAAAAGGTCTTCAGGTTCCTGCATGTGCCGCTGCAGAGCGGGGACGACAGGATACTTGACCTCATGAACAGGGAATATCATGCCCATGAATTCAGGCATATCTCCGAGATGTTCCGCCAGAATTTTCCCGATTCCACACTGTCAACCGACATAATAACAGGATACCATGATGAGGACGAGAATTCCCATGAACTCACCATGAAGTTGCTGCAGGAGGTAAGACCGGAGATCGTGAACATCACCAGGTTCTCTCCAAGGCCATACACACCGGACTTCGGAAGCACTGTGCCATCTTCCAATACAGTGAAGAGAAGGGCCAGGGAGCTCACTGACCTTCACCATGAAATAATACAGGAACGTCTTGCTTCGCTCCATGGAAGGACGGAGACAGCAATGGTTACTGAGAAAGGGCGCAACAGCACGGTTGTCGCAAGGGATGGCGCCTACCGGCCGGTTGTCATTAAGGGCGAATATCCCCTGTATTCCTGGGTGAACGTGGAAATTGTTGACAGCGGCCCCACATATCTTGCCGGGAAAATAATTTCATAACCTGTCCACTGAAACGATCTCGTCCATCACATATCTGCCGCCGGCATTTGGACCGAACAGAGACTGGAATTCCGGTGGAGTCAGGACGGGCATGGGAAAACGCTCCTCCTCATCGATTGGAACCCGGGGGCAACCGGTGAATATGACTGCATCGCACTTCATGTTCTCATAATCGCTGGGCCTAGCGTCATTGGCTGTGATAAGTACGGCTTCATGCCCCATATCCGTGACCTGCTTCATGATGTGGCTGGCAAGCTTCATCCTGTACTGCCCTATCTTGGTGTCCACAACAACGCAGAATTTGTTTGCGCCCAGCGCCCGTGATATCCTGGCGTACCTGCGCCTGAGGAACTGATCTGTCTCATCTGCCATGGGAACCAGCCGGCGGAGATTCAGATCGAGTATGTACACTGGCTTGTCTGAGGCCAGCTGTGCCCCAATGCCATGGAACTTCCCTGTGCTCACCACAACGTAGCAGTCCGCCCATGCTGATATTGAATGGGCAGCGCTGAAATTGCACCCCAGAACCTGGCCTGGATATGCCATCCTTGAATCCTGCCTTCCAACCTGCACCTGGTATCCACTGCCGGCAAGGATCTGCCGCACCATCTCCATGTGATCCATGTACTGTATGGATGCCAGGAGGCCGATCCTGTTGTAGCCTGATTGGGCAAGCACGTCGAAGACATGGGGATCGATCTCAACCCTGGCCTGGGAGCGGTATTCCACAAATATGACTGGCAGGGGATACTCAATGTTGGGTATGATGGAATGCCCCAGCTGCACTATGGCGTCCACCTTGCCGTAGACCTCCTGGTTTCCTATGTCGCATGCCCCGTAGAATGGATCTGAGCTCACAATGACAGAGAATTCCCTTGAGAATTCCGTGAAGTACCTGAAGACATCCGGCTTCAGCCCGTCGGGAAGCTGCAGCAGTATCTTCCTGGCCCCAAGCTCCCTGAGCCTCTTCACGGCCTCATCCGTATCAACATGCACCCTACCTGATTTAGTTCCGGTATATTGACATTTATGGAGACGGGATTCCTTCTGGAATGATTTCATGAGAAATACATTAGATCAGCCCCGGGGGGATATCTTGGAATTATCATGATGGATGGTGTGCAGCTGCATATCCTGAATCCTGTGCCTTTCAGAGCTGCATGACGCCATTCCTCATCACCGGTTCCCCGGCGATGAACACGGTGTCCACAAGCCTTGATCCGTACTCATATGGTATCTTCCTGTAGTCGTCAGTGTTCAGTATTATGAGATCAGCCCTCTTGCCGGGCTCTATTGTTCCTGCATCCTCCAGCATGCCCAGTGAATATGCCGCATTCACGGTGACCGCATTAAGTGCTTCCTCGATGCCTATGTTGCAGTACCGAACCGCAAGGTAGATGGCGAATATTAGGCTCGTGTTGTATGACACCGGTGATGAATCGGTGGCAATTGCCACCGGGATGTTATCCTGGATGAATTTTCCAATGTCCGGGTATTTTCCGTCTGCTATGTTGAATGCCGTTATGGGCAGGAACGTTGCAACAGAGCCGCTCTTCCTGATGCGTTCTCTCCCCTCGTCACCAGTGTAGAGCAGGTGATCCACGCTGGCAATTTTCAAGCTGTCCAGTATCCTGAGGCAACCGATGTCCGCAAGTTCATCCGCATGCATCCTTGGGATCATCCCGGCCTGAATGGCCGCCCTGAAGAATGTCTCCGTGACTTCCGGCGAAAAGGCTCCGCGGTCGCAGAAGGCATCGGCGAATCTGACTTTCCCCACGAACTTTGGCAGCATCCTCTCAGTCACATAGCTCAGGTAGGAATCCTCCCTGCTTCCCTTGGGGATTGCATGAAGAGGCAGGAATGTTGGAACCACGTTGATGATGCCCAGGCTCGCAATCCTGTTGATGACGTTGAGCATCTTGGTCTCGGAATCAATGTCAAGCCCGTAGCCTGTCTTGATCTCCATTGTTGTGGTTCCGGACCAGACCGCATCGTATACCCTGGAAAGGCTCTGGGAGAAGATCTGGTCCTCTGTGGCCGATCTTGTCTGGTCCACTGTCTTATAGATGCCGTTGCCTGAAGTGAGGATCTCCAGGTAGCTCCTTCCCTTGACCTTCATGTAGAACTCGTCCTCCCTTGTTCCCGCATAAACAACATGAGTGTGGGAATCAATCATTCCGGGCATGACCGTGTGTCCCTTTGCATCTATGAAGGTCGCGCTGTATTTCTCCCCAAGCTGTCGTCCCTTTTCATGGTCAAACAC
>JAMCUV010000062.1 GCA_023379345.1 Thermoplasmatota archaeon | reverse complement strand
AATCAGGGACTTCCAGAAAAAACCATACTGGATTATCAACATACTGCTCAACAGGAAGAAGGATTTCACCGCAACATACAGTGATGGCCCCATATGGGAGAAGGACAAAGCAGAGAAGATATTTGCTGAAATTGACGGCAAGGATGCAACCGTGCTGGAGTATTCCACAAAGGAGGAGCGCATACCCAGACCCGTACCGTTCAACACCACAGAATTTCTTCGGGAAGCTTCACGGATCGGGGTGCAGCCAGGGAAGGCCATGAAGATTGCGGAATCGCTATACACCAGGGGATACATCAGCTATCCCAGGACCGACAACACGGTCTACCAGAAGTCTATACATTTCAAGTCAGTCCTCACGAAGCTTCTGGACACTGAATTCAGGGAGGATGTCCAGAAAGTGCTTGACCAGGAATCCATCCGTCCTTCAAGGGGGCGCACGGAGGCAACGGACCATCCCCCCATATATCCGGTCTCGGCTGCAAAGAAAGGGGCGCTTTCAGGGGATTTCGCCCGCATATACGAACTTGTCCTGCGCAGGTTTCTCGCAACCCTTTACAGGGAGGGGAAGAGGGAGATAACAGATGCCGCATTTGACGTGAACGGCCACAGGTTCTCGTCCAGGGGCCTCAAGGTGCTGGACAGCGGATGGCTGGAACTGTACCCATACAGGAAGGTGCAGGAATCATTCGTTCCTCCTCTTGCTCCGGGCGATACCGTCAGGGGGAAGAAATGGAACCTTGATGAGGAGGAGACGAAGCCTCCGGCACGTTATGACTTCGCCTCACTCATAAAGAGGATGGAGGAACTGAATCTGGGCACAAAGAGCACAAGGCACGACATTATCGACAAGCTCCAGTCAAGAGGGTTCATCGAAGGAAACCCGGTGAGGCCCACATACCTTGGCATGGGGGTCATTGAATCTCTTCTTACGGTCAAATCAGACATCACAGAGCCGGACATGACAGCAGAGTTGGAGAAGGACATGGACCGGATTGCCAACAACGAAATAGGCAAGGACCAGGTTGTGGCGGTCTCCAGGGAGATGCTCCACCATGTGCTTGCACAGTTCCGTGAGAAGGACGCCATAATAAGGGATACCATACAGAAGGCGCTTCGCATGGGGCGTGAGGTGGGCACATGCCCTGATCATGGAACGCCTGTGCTTCTGGTCAGGAACCGGGAATACTCAAGGATAAAGTGCAGCCACGAAGGATGCAGAATAGATTTCCCTGCGCCTCTCATGGGAACTCCTGAAATCCTGGAGGAGAAATGTCCTGTCTGCGGCCTTCCAAAGATTCGCATAATCCGCAGGGGGCAATCCCCGGAGATCAGGTGCATTGATCCGCACTGCAAATTCAACCAGGAAAAGAACACATATGGAAAGTGCCCGGAGGATGGTGGAGACCTTGTCCTGCGTCAGTCAAGGTTCGGAAAGAGGTTCCTTGGATGCTCAAATTACCCCAACTGCAAGAAGACATATCCTGTGCCGCAGATGGGAAACCTGAAGGCAACGGGCGAGGTCTGCCCGCACTGCGGTGCCCCACTGATCATATCCTTCAGGGGAAAAAGGGCTTGGAAATTCTGCCCCAACATGTCATGTGAATATAACAAGAAGAAGGGAAAGGTGAGCGAGGCTGCAGAACAGGATTCCTGAGATTTCTGGAATAGCGGTGCTCATTGCATCGTCGCTTCTTGCCACATTCATGTCAATTTCCCTCATTGCGGTATCGCCTGGCGTCCAGGCAAAGAGCCCTACCAGCGGCCTCACGTATGTTGCATATTACCTCATAGCTGCACTCGCTTTCACGGCTGTTGTAATATTCATAGGTAGAAGGAAATTCGGGAATATCCTCAGATGGGTGTTCATTGCCGTCATTGCATATGTCACGTTCTATGTGTGGAGCATTCTTGGGCTCTACATAGCCCAGACTTACGCAGAATATTATGCCATAAGCTTTGCCGCCCCTGCAATAATGGTGATCCTGCTTATTTTCAAGTACGAATGGTATGTCGTGGACGTTGCCGGATTTTTCCTGTCCGCCGGGGTGGCTTCCATATGGGCCACCATAATAGGCGTGTGGTCCTCCGTGCTTTTCCTTGCAGTTTTTGCAATATATGACTATATTGCCGTATACAGGACGAAACACATGATAAGCCTTGCCGGAACAGCAATGGATTCAAGGCTGCCCATGCTCTTTGTCTTCCCATCGGAGAAGGGGACCAGCATGGAAGGCATGTCATTTCCAAAAACCTCCGCACCGCCATCGGAAAGAACCGGATCAGGCACATTCATACTTGGCTTCGGGGATATTGTTTTTCCCTGCATTATGGTGGCTTCCTCTGCGCTTTACGGCGAGCAGAATCTTATTCCGTTTCTCGTGCTTCCGCTGGCAGGCGCAATTGCTGGCATCATGGTGCTGCTCTTCACAAAGGTCTCAAGGCCTGCACCAGGCCTGCCATTTATCAACAGCGGTGCAATTGCCGGATTCCTGGTTGCATTTCTTGCCTTCAGGATGTTCTGATCAGTGAAGGAACACCCTCTTCCCTGTGAAATACATGGGAATGCCAAGTTCCTCGGCCTTGGCAACCACCTCATCATCTCTTATGGAACCTCCTGGTTGTATTATTGCCGAAATCCCTGACTTTCCTGCCAGTTCAACATTGTCGTAGAATGGGAAAAATGCGTCGGAGGCAAGCACAGATCCCCTGGACCTTTCACCGGACCTCTCCACCGCAACCTTCAGGGCCTCTATCCTTGAGGTCTGCCCGGCGCCGATACCGGTGGTGGTCATGTCCTTTGCAAGGACTATTGCGTTGCTCCTGCTGTGGGCGACAACCTTCCATGCAAATTCAAGGTCCCTGAGCTGTTCCTTGCTTGCTGCGGTTGAGGTCTTCTGTTCAAGCTTCTCATATTCAGTTGACAGCCTGCTCTGCACAAGGAACCCGTTTGAAATGGACCTGACCCTTGGGTTCTGGTCAGGTACCAGCGGCACCCTGAGCACACGGAGATTCTTCTTCTTTTTCAGGCCCTCCAGTGCATCCGCATCGTATTCCGGAGCGATGATGACCTCCACGAAAAGCTTTGAGATTGCTTCAAGGGACCCGGAATCGAACTTCCTGTTGATGGCAATAACCGATCCGTATGCAGATTCCTGGTCAGCTGCAATGGCTCTCCTGAGTGCAGTATTTATGTCCGGGGCAGATGAGACGCCGCATGGGGTGTTATGCTTCAGTACAACTGCCACAGGATCAGTGAACTCAAGTGCTGTCTCAAAGGCTGAATCAGCGTCCAGGATATTGTTGTATGAAAGCTCCTTGCCCTGCAGCTGCGTGGCATTCGCAATCCCGTACTGCGTTCCATCGGAATACACATATCCCTTCTGGTCAGGGTTCTCACCATAGCGGAGTTCACGCCCCCTGGTTCCCTTAAGGTACATGGATGGCGGTGCTGTGCCGAAAAGCTCACCGTTCATTGATCCGTATATGGAGATGTCATAGTCGGCTGACCTGGAAAACGCCTTGAGAGCTAACCTTTTCCTGGTCTCGCCCGAAATTTTGCCATTCTGCTGGAGCTCTGCGGCAACGGAATCGTACTGGGAAGGATCAGAGAGGACTGTGACATGATCGTAGTTTTTTGCCGCAGCACGCAGGAGGGACAGCCCTCCTATGTCTATATTCTCGATCATTTCCTCTAGTTTATGGGTCTTTGCTGCCTCATCAAAGGGGTAAAGGTTGACGATCACCATGTCGAACTCAGGAAATCCATGCTCCTGCAACTGCCTGCTGCTTTCCGGATCGCGCTGGGAAAGTATGCCGGCAAAAATGGCAGGATGGAGCGTCTTCACCCTTCCACGCAGCAGTTCCTCGAAGCCCGTCAGGGTGGATATATTCCGGCACGCAAATCCAGAATCAGTCAGAAACTTGCAGGTGCCTCCTGACGCATAGATCTCATCCACATATTTCGAGATCCCGTGAAGGAATAAATCAAGCCTATCCTTGTTATGAACACTGGCCAGAATCTTCATGATGCAGGAGTAATGAACAACTTACTTAATTCATTTTACAGTCCCCGTAAAAATTACTCGTGGTAATTTTACTTTTGGCGTGGTAATTTGGCAGCCAGAAATACAAAACCTTTATTTCAGTTTATAAATCCCCTGAAAAAAGAGGCAAAATAATGGAAAGAAACATTGCAGTCGAAAGCATCCTACAGACACCAACAGCAAAGAGAGAAATCGAGATCGTTGAAAGGAAGGGCGTCGGGCATCCGGACAGCGTTTCTGACGGAATTGCAGAATCTGTAAGCAGGGCATTGAGCAGGTATTACCTCAAGGAATACGGCAAGATTCTGCATCACAATACGGACCAGGTCGAGGTTGTGGGCGGTCAGTCTGCTCCACAGTTCGGCGGCGGAAAGGTCCTGGAACCCACATACATACTCCTCAGCGGGAGGGCAACAACCACGGTCGGAAAGGACAGGATACCGTTCAAGTCAATTGCAATAAAGGCCACCAGGGAATTCCTGAATACTAACTTCAAGCATCTGGACCTGGATTCTGATGTCATGATCGACTGCAGGATTGGGCATGGTTCAGTTGACCTTACTGAGATATATGATACCTCAAAGCTCAGGGCAAACGACACATCATTTGGTGTGGGTTTTGCGCCATACACCGATACAGAGAGGCTTGTGTACGAGACTGAGAGATACCTCAACGGACCGGCGCTTAAGTCAAAGCTGCCTGCCATAGGCTATGACATAAAGGTCATGGGTTTCAGGCAGGGCGGAACAATAAACCTGACCGTTGCAGCGGCGTATGTGGACAAGTTCGTAAAGGACGATCCAGAGTACTTTTCCGTCAAGAGTGAGCTGAAGGAACTCATAGCCAAGAATGCAGCAAAGGTCACCAATGAACCAGTAAAGATATTTGTGAACACGGCGGACGACGAGAACGGGAAGGGCACAGGACACTACCTCACAGTGACAGGAATGTCAATGGAAAACGGCGATGACGGCTCTGTTGGAAGGGGAAACAGGGTTTCCGGCCTAATAACTCCATACAGGCCAATGAGCATGGAAGCAGCAGCAGGCAAGAACCCTGTCACACATGTGGGCAAGCTGTACAATGTGCTGTCCAACATGATTGCCCAGGACATTGTGAAGGAGCACCCGGGGGACGTCCAGGAAGTTCATGTCAGGATTGTGTCACAGATCGGAAGACGCATAGACGATCCGCATGTTGCAAGCATCCAGGTCATATATGCAGACAACGCAGACCAGTCCAAGATCAAGAACAATATAAGGAACCTGGCAGACGATCGCCTTGCAAACATAGGAAACCTGACCAACCTCTTCGTGGAAGGAAAGGTCGCGGTATTCTAGAGTATTTTCCACATTGTGTAGGCATCAGACGAATCGCTGTAATAGGCCTTAAGTCTTGATGTCACAACAAACCCTAATTTTCTGTAAAAATTTATTGCGTTATCATTATCTGTTCGAACTTCCAGTTTTACGCTCATGAAGTTGTTCCTGCTGCACAACGCAAGGAAAGCCTGCATGAGGGCTCCACCTATGCCCATGTTCCTGAACTGCTGATCAACTGCAAGTATGAGGATCCTTGCCTCTGTGGGTGAAAATCTTGAGCCGATTATGAATCCCTGTATCTCGCGCCCCATGGTATATACAAGGAAAGCCTGGGGCCATTCATCATAGAGGTCCATTATGAGCGCCTCTGAGTAGTATTCGGAGAGAGAAGCAGATGCAATCTCAAGAATCCTGTCCAGATCCCTTCCATCGAACTGCCTTATGGTTCCATAATCGGCATTGGTGATCGCCATCTGTATGGATCAGTGCTAATTGGATTTCTACTTTTCCCCTGTATGGAGATTGAGATTTCCTATCGTTATGCCAGTCCAGTGCCAGCATCCTGCAGTAAACCAGGTAAATGAGATGGAAAAATTAAATGGTACTTCCGGCAGGAACAGGGGCCGAATCAGCTGTTGCCCCGAATCTGCATGTTCTTGATCTTCCTTACCTGTCTGTTGTATGCGTCTGCAATTTCAGAAAGTCCAATGGTTCCAAGGACTGTCTCCCCGTCAGCCGGCGAAACAACAACCAGCTTTCCAGTTGTGCTCTTTATGAGCGTGTCCAGGGCCACGTGTATATTCTCGCTGCTTGAAATGGTGAGGGGATTCCTGTTCATGACCTCCTCCACCTTGATTGACTTAAGGTCTGAATCCGGGTTTATATTTTCCAGCGAAATCGTACCCTGGAGATTCCTGGCAAGTTCAACCACAACCATCTTGGTTTTGGTAGTTCTGAGAAGATTCAACGCCACGCTGAGATCATCATCAGGAGAAACCCATGGGTAGTTTCTCTGCATTGCGTCCTCAACCAGCACCTCATCCATGACAGGTTTCTCGTATTCCATGGCATGTGCTGGAGAAGCTGACCTGTCCTTCACCTGTGCACTGTAAATGGAGTACTTGGGTCCTGACACGAAGTACGAGACAGTGGTGGCCAGCATCAGCGGGAGGAAAAGCGCAAATCCGCCAGTCATCTCCGTGCCCATGATCAATATTGATATTGGCGCTTTCGCTATGCCTCCAAAAAATGAAATCATGGCCACTATTGTGATCTCCACAACGTTGAGGAATGGAAAGAATGGGTGTACAACAATGCCAATGGCGGCTCCAAGGAACGCTCCTGTAACAATCCCGGGAGCAAAGACTCCTCCCGAGCCTCCGGATCCAATGGTCAGTGAAGTTGCCAGTATCTTGAGGAAGAAGAGAACCAGGAGTATCCAGAGTGGAAGCAGTTCCAGGTTCTGGAAGAAAATCTGCTGCACCCAGCCATACCCAAGGCCAAGTATCTGAGGAAACCAGATGGCTATTATGCCAACGAACAGTGCACCCAGCGCGGGCCTGAGCATTTTCGGGAACCGCCCCATCTTCCTGAAGAGCCCCTGTATGCCATAGAATGCCTTGACGTACAATATTCCGCCCAGTCCGGCTATGATGCCCACGGCAAGATAAACAATGAGGGATTCAGGATGGGAAAATCCCAGAAGAACCGAGGAATCAGGGATGGTGAACAGCGGCTTGTAGTCAAACAGGTAGCCAAATATTGAGTAGCCGACGATTGATGCCACAATGGAAGGTATCAGTGCCTCAACCTCGAAATCCTGGCGATACAGTATTTCTGTGCTGAGAAGTGCGCCCCCAAGGGGAGCCATGAATATGCTGCCTATTCCTGCACCTATGCCTGCAGCCATGGCTATTCTTCTGTCATGGTCGCTCATCTTGAATACATCTGCAACGAAGGATCCAAATCCGGCGGCTATCTGGGCAGTTGGCCCTTCCCTGCCTGCACTTCCACCTGAACCAATAGTTACTGCGGATGCAACAAGCTTCACAAGCGGTATCCGCCTTCGGATCTTTCCATTATTATTATGGAATGCACTTATGGCAGCGTCTGTTCCATGCCCTTCCGCCTCCGGGGCAAACCTGTAGACAATGAAGCCTGATATGAGCCCTCCAAGAACAGTGGAAACCGGTATCAAAAATGCCCTGAATTTCCCAATGGTGTAGCCAGGCAAACCACCGGAAGATCCAGTTGAAGGCGGATTGAACCCGGTTATGCCGAAAAGCATGTAGTGGGTCACGAGCTTTATGGCCTCATAGAGCGCTATGCTTCCCAGGCCGGCAATGATCCCTATGAGGGTACCTATGAATACCCATTTTCCAACGGATCCACGGTTGACCATTGATACAATGGCATTCCAAGCCCTCTGTACAATGTTGAACCGTCCCATCACTTCTGAATAATCAAGAAATACAAAATATATGGGGTAAGATTCCTTGAACAACTACGCCGGCATATTCACAATAACGACCATTGGCGACAAAGTGCACAAAGGCATATGGAACGATGCACCGTATGGGCTGGATGGCTGAAATTCCCATGTCACTCTGGTAAGGTTTCAGTGAAAGCGGCTGTTGAAGAATGCGGCAGCATCTGCCGCGGGATTCCTGGAAAGCCTCATTTCAGGAATGTACTTCTTGAAATATGTTGCCCGCTGGTCCAGGATGACTGCAACACCAGTGTCGCTTTCGCTCCTGATTAGCCTTCCAATGGCCTGCCTCATCTTTATGACAACAGGAAATGTCACGGCGTATTCCCACCCTTTCCCGTATACGGACTGATAGTAGGAGTAAAGGGCCTTCTGCCTTGCACCCGGTCTGGGATAAGGAATTCCTGCCAGAACAACCACCTGCAGCTCATTGCCCGGAAAATTTATGCCCTCCGACAGGCGCCCTCCCATTACTGCCAGCATGGGAAGATTCTCCTTCCTGAACCTGTTCAGCATGGACATTAGATCGCCCTGGCTCTTGGCCTTTGTCTCTGCAAGGTAGTCAATGTCGAATCCGATGTCAGTTATCCTGTTCATGACGTTGTAAGAGGTGAAGAAAATCAGTGCTTTTTTTCCGGTGGATTTCACAATATCCTGTATCTGGTCGCGCATTTTCAGCGCTTCCCTGTCATCAAATGAATCATATTTGGTTGATATCCCATCATAATAAAGCACAAGCTTGTTTTCTTCAGGAAATATTGAAGAAACTTTCTTGGTGGCGATTTCCGTGAATCCGGTTATGTTCTTGTATATCTGGAATGGCTCAAGTGTCCCTGACATGTGAATTGTCCGGGACATCCTCAGGCTCTGGAGTATTCCGGTTGGTTCAAGGCAGAAAGCTTCCACTGTGCCATTGTTCTCGGAGTTCAGGATAGCCACGTATCCCTCATCCTCGCTTGCTTTCCATGAGAGTACCCTGGAAGCTAGGCTCAGCACGTGGGACCTTGGGATTTTCCCCATATCCTCCTTGCGCGTGGTGATATTGTCGCCGAAGATATGGAATAGCGCAGCATATGACCAGAACTGATCCATCTTTATGCCTGCGCCTATGGATGAATATTCAACAAGATCCGCAAATCGTATGCGAACCTCATCCTGCCCCTTCAGCATGTCCCTGGACAGGTCCAGGATGCCGTTCCGCAACGTTTCACAGAAGTCAGTGGCCCTGAACCTCTCCTGAAGTTCTGCATCCCCGAATTCCAGGGCTTCTTTTTCGGCAAGGTTAATGCTGTTTATGGAGATGGTGAAGGAAGAAACCTCCCTGGCAAGATCAGGAAGGTTGTGTGCCTCATCCAGAACTATCACAAGATCTTCCCTTGCCACTCCCCATCTTGACAGGAAGCGCTCGGCAACATCCGGATTCAGGAAGAAGGCATATGGGGCTATTGCTATGTCTGCCTTTGAGGCCGCCAGCTTCAGGGATTCATAGGGGCAGATCTCCGATTCCAGTCCGTACATCAGGAATTCCTCGGCTGTGGGGATTTCCGAGAATATCTTTTCCATGTTTTCCTTTGAGTTCACCCGTGAATTGAAGAAACGGCACGCATTCTGGTCCCCTTCACGCACCTTCTTCTTCCTGCCGTTGCAGAACCTGGAGAGTGAATCCGACGAGAAACTGTCTCCCTGCTCAATCTCCTGGTAGAGTGGGCAGAGATTATGCCTTCCCTGAATGGGCACGGCCTTGAGGCCGGATTCCGGGGCAAGTATCCTGAGCTCCTTTATGACCTGCTCCTGCTGCGAGTTTGTTCTTGTGAGGTAAAGTATCTTCTTTCCGGAATCCCTGGCATAGGTTATGGCGGCTACCAGCCCTGTGAGGGTTTTCCCTGATCCTGTTGGGGCCTCAATGGCAGCACCGCCCCTTGTTTTCAGTGATTCTACAATGAACTCAACAAGGCTCTTCTGGTAATCCCGGAGTTCATACGCAGCTTTCAACACATCACTACTGAATCAGTTCATCTTGCTGGATATTTCCCTCTTCCTGTCGTTGAGCAGAGAAGGATCCGGCAGAAGCTTCTCCGCATCTTCAATGCATTTCATGGCGGACCTGAAATCCCCCATCTTCTCATAGGCTTCCGACTTGGCAAGGTGGTACTGATAATTGTCTGGAACTATTTTTATTGCGGCATCCAGATCGGCTATGGCATCCTGGTATCTTCCCATTGCCAGGAGGACCTCGTGCCTGCGGTAAATGAATATCTGGTCTGTCGTGTTAAGCTGTACGGCTTTGTTGAAATCCTTCAGGGCCTCCTCCTGCTTCTTAAGTTTCCAGTACACATTTCCCCTGTTGTAATAATAGTCTGGAATATCGCCCTCTATTGATATTGCCTTGTTGAATGATTCAAGTGCCTTCTCCAGCTGCCCAGAGTCTTCATATGCTGCACCTATGGCGTTGTAGTAGTCGGAATGATCCGGATCCAGCTCTATGCTTTTCCTGTAGTCCTTGATTGCCTGGTCCAGCATCTTCATAGAATAATAGGCCAATCCGCGGTTGAAGTGGAAATCCGGCTCATTCTCTATGAGCTTTATGGCCTTCGTGAACTCCTTTATGGCATCAGGGTACCTTTTCAGGTTGAAGTATGAAATGCCCCTCTCGTTATAGTCATCTGCCTGTTCCGATTTACCGGAAGGTTTCAAAATATCTGACACAGTTCCCCCAGAAGGTTTGGATATATTAATGTTGACCGATTCCAAAACCTACAAACCGCCTCAGAACAGCCTTCCGGTCGAGTGGCGGGAGATAAGCCTCCTGTAAGTTTCCCAGTGCACACGCACTATGTCCGTTAAATCGGTATTGCTGGAGATGCTTCTTTCCAGGAAAGCCACGGTCCTGGGATCCGAGGGATATCCAGATCCAAAGTCACCATAAACCAGTTTCAGCTTCTCTATTTCGGAATCTCGCACGACCTTGGCTACAATGGACGCCGCTGACACCACTGGGAAAAGCGTATCCGCCTTGTGTCTGCATAGTACATTTTTCCCGGTCAGGGAGGAAAGCCTGGCCGTCAGCCGATGCTCATTGACGTCAAAGGAATCCACGTAATGTGTGCCGGTGCAACCCGATTGTGCAATAAGGGAGACATAGGCTTCCTCCTCGATCTGGTTAAGGGTGATTGTCTCCATCTTTCTGTTTATCTCCTGCACCCCTATTATTTTGTATGAGTACCGGGATGCTGATCCCCTTATGCGCTGGAATATCCTCTCCCTGGATGCCGGGGACAGGGTTTTGGAATCCCTTGCTCCAATCTCCCTCATTGCATTGTTTGTTGCGCAGAGCATAGCCACAACCATTGGCCCGATGACCGGCCCTCTCCCCGCCTCGTCCAGGCCACACTCCAAGACTTCGTTTCTCCCGGGTTTCTCCATTGGAGGGCATAACCCGACAAAGCGTTAAATTTTATGTGAACATAACATCCCAGTCCACAGAGATGAATACATCGGATTACGATACGGCATTCAGGAGCATGAGGGATCGCGTGGATACGGAGTTGAAAGCAT
>JAMCUV010000061.1 GCA_023379345.1 Thermoplasmatota archaeon | reverse complement strand
GCCTAAAGTAATCAAGATGTACTGCCCTTCCTGCAAGAAGCATACGCCTCACGATGTGGAAAGAGTCAGGAAAAAGAAAGCCAGTGAGTTCAGGGCAGGACAGAGGAGATTCCGCAGAGCCACATCCGGATACGGAGGTTTTCCAAGGCCAAAGTATGAGGGCCGGGAAAAGCCAACCAAGAGACTTGCTCTGAGATTCAGGTGCCAGACGTGCAAAAAGGCAATTACGCCTCCAAGCTTCAGGGCCAAGAAACTGGAAATAGTGGAGGTTCAGTGATATGGCGGACAGCAGATTTGCAAAGCCCAAGAGCATAGGAAACAAGTTCATCAGAATAAAATGCAGGGACTGTGGCAATGAGCAGGTGACATACACGAAGATATCCTCTGTTGTTGTGTGCCACATCTGCAACGCCACCCTTGCAAGGCCGACTGGCGGAACGCTGGATCTGGCCGCGGATATTGTTGGAGATCAGCAATGAGCAAAGACCTTCCTGAACCTGGAGAGCTGGTGGTCGTTACCATAAAGGAAGTAAAGAATTTTGGAGCAACGGCCAAGCTGGAAGAATATCCGGGGCATGAGGGTTTTATCCACATAGCTGAAGTTGCCACCGGCTGGGTAAAGCATATAAGGGATTACCTGAGAGAAGGCCAGAAGACGGTGTGCAAGGTGCTGAGCATTGACACAAACAGAGGCAACGTTGAACTTTCCCTGAAAAGGGTCAATGATCACCAGAAGAGGGAGAAGATCTCCGAATGGAAGAACGAGCAGAAGGCTTCCAAGCTTCTTGAAATAGTTGCAAAGCAGCTAAAGAAATCCGTTGAGGAATGTGAGGCTGAATTTGCGGATGAACTGAGGCAGAGGTACGGCAATCTGTATGCTGCATTCGAGGATGCTTCAGCAAGCGAAAACTGGTTCCCGGAAATAAATGAGAAATGGAAGACAGTCTTTGTGAAAATCGCCCGGGAAAACGTTGTGCTTCCCTATGTCAAAATTGGCGGCACCATAGAGGCATATTCTCTTGCGCCCAACGGGATTCAGATGATCAAGTCCACAATAGATCCAGGCGATGAGGCCACTGTGGGCATCCAGTATGCTGGGGCTCCACGATATATCGTGACTGTCACTGACAAGGATTATAAGACTGCCGAAGATACTCTTAAAAGAGTGGTGCAGAGGATAATGGACAATGCCAAGAAGAACGGCGTTGTGGCCGAATTTGTCAGGAAATGATAAAGCGGTATGCATTCATTGATCAGAAAGTGCCGCATCTGCAACGCTTATACCATGAAGGAAGTGTGCCCCATCTGCGGGCAAAGGACGGACGTAGCTCTTCCGCCGAAGTATTCACCGGTGGACCGGTTCCAGAGGTTCAGGATAAATTCAGGGGAGGAACATAAACATGGAGAAAATAATAATCAATCAGTATAAGAGGCCCAGGCTGGCAAGCCCGGTCCTCATAGGGGGGCTTCCCGGAATAGGCAACGTGGGGAAGATAGCTGCTGAATATCTTGTGGAAAAGCTCAAGATGGAGAAGTTTGCGGACATTTACTCCCAGTACCTTCCGCCCCAGGTTTTCATCGATGATACCGGCGTGGTCAAGCTGGTCAGGAACACGCTCTATTATAAGAAGCTAAAGGGAAGGAGCGACCTTCTCGTACTTGTAGGGGATTTTCAGGGAACCACACAGGAAGGCCAGTACGAAATGTCCTATCAGATATTGGAACTGGCAAGGAAACTGGAGGTCTCCATGGTCTATACACTGGGAGGATACAGCACAGGCAAGATTGTGGAAATTCCACGTGTCCTGGGCGCTGTAACCGATGAATCCCTGGTAAAGGCACTTACGGACAGCGGTGTTGTATTTCCAAAGGGAGAACCAGGCGGAGGCATAGTGGGATCAGCCGGCGTCATGCTTGGCCTGGGAAAGGAGCTGTTCAGCATGCAGGGAGCCTGCCTCATGGGTGAAACCTCGGGGTATTTCGCGGATCCCAAGGGAGCCAAGGAAGTTGTCAAGATACTGGTGAATCTCCTCAGCCTTGAGGTTGATCTTTCAGACCTTGAGGAAAGAAGCAAGCAGATAGAACAGATCACCGAGAAGATGCAGGAAGATGTGCAGGGCAAGGTAACCCAGAAGGATGATCTGGGCTATTTCGGATAATCCTGCATTCCAGCCGTGAAGATAGGCAAAAAACATTTTCATGCACCTCAGGGGTGGGGCACTTCCTCCGGGAATACAGATCATCTCCCCGGCAAAGTAATTTAAGGCAAGTGAACATTTTCAGTGGATGGCTTCAAGGAAATCCACCATATCTGACTTCAGGGAAGCTTCCATTTCTGAATTTTTTGAAAAGAACAGGCACATTCTGGGCTTTGATTCCCCGCAGAAATCGCTCTTCATGATTGTAAAGGAGGCGCTGGACAACTCTCTGGATGCATGCGAGGAATACCAGATTCTGCCGGATATAAAGGTGACAATCGCAAAGCAGAACGATGATGAGTACCTGATCACTGTGGAGGACAACGGGCCAGGCATCGAGAGAAAACAGGTTCCTGATGTGTTCGGGAAGCTTCTGTACGGATCAAGGTTCCACTCCTTCAAGCAGTCAAGAGGCCAGCAGGGAATAGGTATCACCGCCGCAATCCTCTATGGGCAGATCACAACGGCCAGGCCTGCATATATCAAAACAAAAAGGGCACAGGACGATGTTGCATACGAGTTTGAACTTGGCATAAATGTGAAGGAGAACAGGGCTCAGATCAATTATGAGAGGCCGGTCATATGGGATGTGGCCAGCGGGACTGTTGTGGCCATACCTGCAAGGGCGAAGTACCAGACCGGGAGGCAGTCTGTATGGGAGTACATCAGGGAGACGGCAGTGGCCAACCCGAACGCAAACTTCTCCTTCACCGACCCTGACGGCAGGACGCTGGAAATAAGGCGCGTTGTTGAAACGCCTTCAAAACCCGGAACAGCCATCAAACCGCATCCTCTGGGGCTGGAGATCGGGGAGATAAATTCCATGAGCAAGTCCACACATGCAGAAACAATGATGGAATTCCTGAAGGGAGATTTCAACAGGGTGAGCGACAGGATAGCCGAGGAGATCCTGCAGAAATCCGGCATCAGGCCCGAAGAGAGGCCGTCAGAGATCACGCTTGAACAGGTGAGGAACCTGAGGGACGCCTTCGGGCTGGTCAAGCTCATGCCGCCTCCAACCGACTGCCTGTCACCGCTTGGCCATGAATTTATCATCAAGGGGCTGAAGAACGTTTACGGCGAGAGCAGGCCTTCACATTACTCGAAGCCTGTTGTCAGGCCCATATCAATACACAACGGCAATCCCTTCGCAGTTGAAGCAGGCCTGGTGTATGGCGGCGATCTCAGGTCGGACGAGCCGGTGAGGGTGGTCAGGTTCGCAAACAAGGTGCCACTGCTGTACCAGGCTGGAGCCTGCGCAATCACCAGGGCCGTGCAGGAAATGGACTGGAGGCCATACGGCCTCGATCAGAAAAGCGGCCAGGGAATACCCTTCGGACCTGCAGTGATCTTCGTCCATGTTTATGGCATAAGGATTCCCTTCACTTCAGAATCCAAGGAGGCAATAGCTTCCGTTGATGAGATAACTGCCGAGGTCACAATGGCACTGAAGTCGCTGGGAAGGAGCGTGAAGTCCTTCCTTGGAAAGAAGGACCGCAGGAAGAAGGTTTATGAGAAATTCAGGCTGGTCAGCCTGCTCATCCCCGAGATCGGCAGGAAATCATCCGTCATACTTGGAAGGGATGTTCCCCCACTGGACAGCGTGATTTCCAAGATTGCCAATGTTGTCTTTGTCACGGAGGACATCATCCATGATGGCGATAGTACGATGTCAAAGGTGAAGGTTATCAATTACACACGCCATCCCGTAACCATGAAGCTCTATGCGGACCCGCCTGTGGCCTATTATGACGGCGATGATATGGTATGGGACATTCTGGACCTCCAGCCATCCCTGGAGGTAGAATTCAGCATTCCCCTGTCAAACGTTCCACAGGAGTACCCAGGAACTGCATTTTACTTCACGGGAATTGATCCTGTGCATGTCCAGGGAGCTGATCCGCTGCCCGCAGATTATGGAATGGAAAGCATCAGCATAATAGATTCCGCAGAAGAGGAGAAGGGTGATCAATAATGCCGGGCGAGGTGAAATCATCCCTGGAGGGCATAGCCTCAAGGATATACGACTACCTTGTGAGCGGTGATGTGCCGGAGATATCCATGCCGTCAAGGAACAGGGACAATATTGTCCTTGATCCCATGCTTTCGGTCTGGAAATACGGGGAATCCCAGGTGACCCGTTCAGGCAGGACAACAGACGGTGCGGAATACATGGTGAAAATCCTGTACATGATCGACTTCATCCGGGAGATGTTGCAGGAGGGAAAGTCGTCAACTCTGAGGGAAATGTACTACATTTCAGAGGGATGGAACCTGGGAAAGTTCCACACACAGGACGAATCGAACCTGATGGCGGAGGATCTGGAGGTTATCAGCGCCCTGCTCAGGGAAGACTTCAGGCTGCGCCCTGAAGAGAACGGAGCCAGCATAATGGGCAACATCACGGTGGAGGAGAAGACAAGGAAAGGCGAATTCAAGAAGATAAACTGCAAGGACGATGTTGGTGACAGCGGTTATTCAATACCATACTCGGTTGAGGACGACAAGTTCCACATAAAGGACGTTGACGCAGATTTCATCCTTGCAATAGAGACAGGAGGTATGTTCGACAGGCTGGTTGAAAACGGGTTTGATGAAAGCAACCGGTGCCTGCTGGTTCATCTCAAGGGACAGCCGGCCCGGAGCACAAGGCGCCTTCTCAAGAGGATAAACGAGGAAAGGGGCGTTCCCGTGGTTGTGTTCACCGATGGCGATCCGTGGTCCTTCAGGATATACGCGTCCATAGCCTATGGTGCCATAAAGACAGCCCACATCTCCCATTATCTGGCAGTTCCCACGGCAGAGTTCATCGGCGTGACAGCATCCGACATACTGAATTACGATCTGCCAACGGACAAGCTCAATGACAAGGACATTGCGGCGCTCAATGCAGAACTCAAGGACCCAAGGTTCAATTCAGAGATGTGGAGGGATGAGATAGAAACCATGCTGCGCATAGGAAAGAAGGCAGAGCAGCAGGCTCTTGCCAAGTACGGCCTGAACTACGTCACATCCACATATCTGCCGGAAAAACTGTCGCAGATTAACGGAAACAGGTGGTGAGAATGAAGGTATCACTTATACAGATGGAAAGCAAGGGAGACAAGGAGGCAAATCTGCAGAAGTCCCTGCAACTGCTGGGAGAGGCAATGAAGGCAGGGGCAGTGCTTGCAATATTCCCGGAATACCAGATGTTCCTTCCCGATTACTCTGAACCGGGCACAACCGCTGCTGCATCGGAGACAACGGACGGGAATTTTGTTAACACCATGATTGCAGCCGCAAAGGGTAAGGTGACCATGGTTCTCAATATTGCTGAATACGCCGGAACAGGCATCAGACCATATAACACATCCATTGTGGTGGATGATCTGGGAATAATCTCCGGGAAGTACAGGAAACTGCACCTGTTCGATGCATACGGGCACAGGGAGAGCTCATGTTACCAGCAGGGCAGCATAAAGCCCTCCGCATTTGCTGTGCCGGATGCCCGCATGGGGCTCCAGATATGCTATGATCTAAGGTTCCCGGAGCCGGCCAGGCTCATACGCCTCATGGGCGCATCCATTATCTCATACCAGGCGGGATGGTTTGCCGGCCAGAGGAAACTGGAGACATGGCGGACGCTGCTCAGGGCAAGGGCCATTGAGAACGGCTCCTTTGTGCTGGCATCTGCACAGTGCGGGAAAGATTTCACAGGGCATACCATGGCAGTGAGCCCCTATGGGGATGTACTGGGGGAGCTGGATAACCAGGAAGGCATACTCACGGTAGATCTGGATATGTCCCTGCCGGAGAAGTACTCAGTGGATGTGCCGCTCATGAAGCAGAGGCGGAAAGACATGTACGACATATCAGGGTTCTGACATTGCCTTCAGGAGCTCCCTGAATTCAGCCACGTCCCGGACGCGAAACCTGGCGGCTGTGTCGCCGGCCCCCACCTTAACCGTGATGGCATCCGGGTTGTCAAGGAACGAATCCTCGTCAGTTGCGTCATCTCCGGCTATGAGTGCGGGTGCTCCATTCCTGACCTTCCTTATGGTTATTCCCTTGTTCACACCCGGGATCCGGAGCTCCACTATTCTCTTTCCTCTGTAAAGCTCCATGCCTGTCTGTGAGGCAAGAAGGGATACCTCGCTTACAAGTGATGACATGGCTTTCTCATCAAGTCCCCACATTATGAAAACCAGTCCTCCCTGCTTGTTTGTCATCTTGAGCCCAGGATATCTCCTGAAGAAGTCATCCCTTCCGGCATATATGGCGTCGCATTTGCTGATGTACTCCCTTGCATCAGTCACATATTCCGGCTGTGCGCCCCGTGGCTTCAGTATGGCTCCGTGGAGCGCAATGAAATTGTACCTGCTGTCCAGGAATCTTGTGATCTCAGGAATTGACCTGCCTGTGGCAACATAGAGCTGATATTTCCCTGACAGTCTGTCCATTACAGATATAACCTCGTCATCCGGGAAGGTTGTTTCCGGATCTGTGGACAGGGGCACCAGTGTACCATCGTAGTCCAGGAAGATTGGCGATCCCCGGGGAAGCCCTCGGGCCTCCTTCATCAGGTCACTGTCCAGGGGCATTGAACTCCTTCCTGGTTGCCATCAGGGTCTGCGCACGCTTTTCAATTGCGTCTATCCACCATTTGAGGTTTCTTCTGGTAACTGACGTCTTCATGGCCTCAAGCCTTCTGTCAATCTCGCCCTGATCCATATTCATCGCAGTGTATATGGTATCGGCCATTGCATTGATATCATTGGGGTTGACGATGAGAGCCTGCGGAAGGTTGAATGCAGCCCCGGCAAACTCTGACAGTATAAGGATTCCACGACGGGAAGCGGCAACGAACTCCTTGCTCACCAGGTTCAGGCCATCCATAACAGGCGTAATGAGGGCTATATCGGCATAACGGTAGTAAGACAGCAGCACTCTGTCTGATACCTTGCTGTACATATAAATTATGGGCTGCCACTTTATATCGCCATGGGAACCATTTATCCTGCCGATCTCCATCTCCAGGTCACGCTTCATCCTTATGTATTCAGAGACGGTGGTCCTGCTAGGTGTCACCATCATCACGTAATGGAATCGGCTCCGGGTATCAGGATATTTCTTCAGGACTTTCTCAACAGACAGCACGCGGTTTATGAGCCCCTTGGTGTAGTCAAGCCTGTCGATTGAGAATATGACCTTCCCGTTCTTCTGGAGGTTCTCAAGTGGATTCACGGGTTCATCGATCCTGGAATAATAATCTGAATCAATGCCCAGGGAATATGCCGAGGTCCGGTCATCCACATTGAAGTCAGGCTGGGAGAGCCTTTCGCATGATTCCCTGAAGTTCTTCCTGTAAAGCTCTGTATGAAATGTTATCATGTCAGCCTGGGTAATGCTGTCCACAAGCTCCTTTGCCTGTGGGAGAATGTTGAAGAACTCGCTGGAGACCCAGGGGATGTGCCAGGTGAATATGATGAAATTGGCAATTCCCAGTTTCCTCACAAACTCAGGAACAAGGCTCAGCTGGTAGTCATGAACCCAGATCACCGAATCGTTATCCGTATACTTTGCAACTGCCTCTGCAAATTTCCTGTTCACACCGCTGTACGTCTGGAACGAATCTTCAACGTACCTTACGCGTTCCCTGAAATAATGGAAAAGAGGCCAGAGTGTGCCGTTGGAATATTCATCATAGAAACCATGCTTCTCATTCCGGTTCAGGAATATCCTTGCAACAGTATATCCTTCATACTCCTCCACCGGATAATTCATGTCGGCATTGCCATCGCCCCAGCAGATCCATACGCCCCCATGGACCTTCATGGCCTGGTGCAGGGCAGTAACCACGCCACCGACGTTCCGGCGGAGTGTTTCCCGGCCTCCAGAGCGGTCATGGCTCACGGGGCATCTGCTGGTGACTACGACATACCTCATTAAGTCAAAATTTGTTCATCCTATTAAAATAATCACAATTTCTCAATAGTTTTTGTATCCACCTCGTTAACAGCAGGCCTCTTGGCGGTTCTGGAACCTGCCCTGGACCCCAGAACCTCCCTGGCAAGCAGTGACAGAATGGCGGCCACTGCAAAGGCAGCTCCTGCAATCAGGAATATGTAAGCGAACGCGCTTGATGTGGGCATTGATACATACACCGGGCCTGAAGGGCTGTTTCCCACAAGATACAGTGCGGACACGGTTGCCATTATGGATCCGGCTATGGGTGCGCCTATGCTGCTGCCAACATTCCGGAATGTACCGTTCATGGCTGTGGCAAGCCCCATGTCCCTGGGGTTAACGGTAAGCACTATGAGATTGATCAGTGAGGCATTCATTATTGAAAGGCCGCCACCTGTAACAAACTCGAAAATGAGCATCTGGTCATAGGAATGGAATATGGATTCCAGGATGAAACCTGCCCCTGATATTACGGATCCGATGATGGCCAGAGGTTTCACGCCCATCCTGGACACAAGCCTGCCTGTTATGGGTGCGAAAACAAGCATGCCTATGGCAAACGGAACAAGTGATATTCCGGTGTACAGGATTGATTTTCCATATCCGGAGGGACTTGGGAGCTCAAACCTGTATGTGAGGGCCTGCATGGCAAGGAACATGCCCATGCCAGATATGGAAAGGACGATGTTTGCAACCATGACGTTCCGGTACGACAGGAGCCTGAAGTCCAGTATGGGCTCCCCACCCATCCTTGAGTAGCGCCTCTCGAAGAGTGTCAGGGGTATGATGAGTATGGCACCTGAGGCAATCATGGAAAGTGTGCTATATGATGTCCATCCCCAGCTTGGTGCCTCAGATAGGGCAAAGACGAACAGTGCAAGGGAAGCGGCAAGCAGTGAAGCTCCGACGTAGTCTATCTTTGTGTCCGGCCTCCTGAATCTTGATTCCCTTACCACTATCATTGTTGTTATGGCAAGTGCAAGTACAAATGGTATGGCCGTGTGATATGTCATCCTCCAGCCAAAGTCATTTGATACCAGCGATCCCAGGGGAAGGCTGACAGCAAACCCTGCTCCAAACATGGCACTTATGAGGGCCTGTGCCCTTGGCACCATGTCCTTGGGGAACTCCTCCCTCATGAGGCTCATTCCAAGTGGCATTATTGTCAGCCCGATACCCTGGATAGTCCTTGAAATAACCATGAATGTGAAATTTGGCGAAAATCCTGTGACTGACACGGCAACGGCATAGACAAGCAGGACAACTGACAGAATCTTCTTCTTGCCGTATATATCGCCAAGCTTTCCCATAATTGGCGTCATTGCAACGCCTCCAACCAGGTAGGCGGAGAGCAGAAGGCTCACCTGTGCTGATGTGACGTTGAATGCCAGGGCTATGCTGTGCAGTGAAGGCGTCAGCATCCCTTCAATGTACATAACAATCAGGACAAGCCCCGCAAGTATCAGCATCACCTTGCGTGAGTACTTTGCATCGAAATCCTCATTTGAAACATAATTTAGCTTATCATCTTCATTATCTAATGGCATTTGGCTTCACTTCCTCTGACTTCATTTTCTGCGGATACCCTCAGTGATGATGCAATCTTGTCAAGGAAATTGCACATCCTCGCCGCTGATGAATCATCAATACTGGCTATGGCCTCACTTATGCTGGATATTATTTTCTCTTCAATGGCATCCAGAAGGGAAATTCCCTCAGGATTCAGGAAAACCCTTGAGGCACGCCTGTCGGCTGGATCATCCTCCCTGGATAAAAGTCCCCTGTTCTGCAGTGTGTCTATAATTCCTGTAACAGTAGGATTCCTGACGTGAAGAAACCTTGAAAGATCAGTGAGCCTCTGGGGCCCATTGGCTCTGAGAT
>JAMCUV010000060.1 GCA_023379345.1 Thermoplasmatota archaeon | reverse complement strand
GACTCTTCCATATTTTATAATAAGAGGTGAGCAATCACCTGAGTGCCGTTGATGAGTATCATAAGGATTATGAAATATCCAGGGTCGAAAGTTGCCATTGTGCCTGACATTGTGTCGGAGTTCCGCAGATCCGGAATGCAAAGGTTTGTGGATGTTTTTGGAGGATCCGGGCTTGTGTCACTGAACATTGGGGCCAGGGAGGTTGTGTATAATGAAATTGATAAGGACCTTGTTTCGCTGTACCGCATAATCAAGTCAAGGCCTGATGATCTGTACAGGCTGCTGCTATTGTCCCTACCTGACCAGTTTGCAAAGGAATTTCCAGATAATTTCAGGAACCTGGGTAAAATTCCGGCGGACATGGCACACGGAAAGGGCGAGAGTGCGGGACTTAAGGGGGAAAGGATACGTAAGCTCAGGTATGCACTGTCCCGGCGTGACGATGACGGACTTGCCATTGACAGGGAACTTGCTGGAGCATACAGAACACTGTTCAGATCCATCACCAGCTTCGGAGGGCGCGGCGATACGTATGCCACAGGCAAGGAGAAGGGTGCCTTCAGTTTCTTCCTGAGAGTGGTATCTGATTTTGGGAACATAAGCAGCAGCGTGCGAAACTGGAAGATCGAGAGGAGAGACTTCCGGGAGATCTTTCGTATTTATGATTCCCCGTTGACATTCTTCTATCTGGATCCGCCGTATCCTGGAAAGGACTGGTATGGTTACAATTTTTCACCGCAGGATTTCAAGGAACTTGCAGGCATCCTGGGAAGCATTCACGGAAAATATTTCCTGAGCCTTAACAACTCGGACGACTACATAACATCCATGTTTGGCGAGCCAAGGAGGACTAAATCCTTTATCAACCAGAATGCAGGCAAGCATCCTGAAGGGAATCTATACAGGGATTTTGCCTATTTTTCCAATGTAGCCTGAGAAATGGATGCAGCAGGAATCAATTCTTCCTGTCATCCTTCCCCATGAAGGAGCCAACAGCCAGCACTATGAATGAAGCGATGATGACTGAAATGCCCACCACTATTACTGTGCTCAGAATGTTTGCCAGGCCCGGATCGGTCTGTACACTGTAAAGGGGATTGACCTGCTGGGGGGAATCTGCAGGGAAGTACACCACATAGTAAGTGCCGGATGGGAGGTTGGTGTAGATTGATTCAGTATTGTTTGTCAGGTTCAACGTCCTGGCAGGCGAGATGCCCACAGCGAAGGCATTGGTATAATTTATGACCCCGATACCTGAACTGTTCACCACGAATGCACCGGAGCCAAGAACTGAGAGGACATAGCTTGAATTTATGCTGAGAGGGGGCGAAACATATCTCCCGGAGCCGCTGGGAGCAAAACTGTCACTTCCGTGCGTCAGGGAGGACGATTCCTGCGTCCCAAAAGCGACCATGAGGCTGCCTGCAACCAGCAGCACTGCAAAGATAGCAATGAGCGCTTTTTTCACCATGTAAATATCACTCCTTCTGGAATGTCATTCTGCTGCTCCTTCACACACAATGAGACTTCACTTGCTGGCACTTCTGAGTACAGAAAGCTGGAAATCGTATATCCTCCGGAGCTCCGTCCCGGGCATCACCGCAACTGAATCGCTATGGAAGTCAGCCTCCACCTCCTTCTTGGGATGCAGCCCCATCACTGTGAATCCAACTGTCTCCGCATTCTTGATGGTTTCATCGTCAGGTATTTCTTCAAACATGCCTAATTTACCGTCCGGCATCTTTGCCTCAACAAAGCCAAAAGATACCACATACTTGCCGTTTCCAGAGGAATATTCTACACTATCCCTGTCAGTAGCTGAAAGGTCATTCAGCAGAATTTTAACTATATTTTCTGAGAGCAGTTTTGCCTCGCTGACTTCACGGACGTCCACCAGTTCATCCAGATCCTTCTTGGCTTTTTGCTCTGCTTCCTCGAGATCATGCTTCAGGTCCATATTATTCCCCATATGTGATGTGCATAAAGATTTAACCTATTGGCCCTAGATTTGAACATGTCTGACTAAAACCTGATTATCCTGAGATATCTGCATCCCATGAATCTCTCCCAGAATGTTAATGCTGCAGTTTTGGAATAATGGTGAACATGAAGTCCGTTGATAGGCAAGACTATTCCTGCATTATAGAAGGAATGAGAAATATCTATATCGCATCGGTTCCTCAACCATGAGTGCAAAATCCTGAAAATACTGTGATAATCAATCTTAAACACTACCGGCAGTCGTCATCAGCACATGCTGAGAGGTTTATTGAAGGATTCGTGGGGATGGATACTGTTCCCGGAGTAAGGATTATCTTTGCCCTGAATCCCATTGATCTGAGGCTTGCCTCATCTTTCCCTGAGTTTGAGTTCTACAGCCAGCACGTTGACCCTGTGGAATATGGTGCGCATACCGGCCAGTTTTCACCCCAGTCTTTGCTGGACCTTGGCATTACGGGCACCATACTCAACCATTCGGAAAGGCGGATACCGGAGGATGTGTTGAGGAAGACTGTTGACATCTCCAGAAGATGCGGGCTGAGGACAGTGGTCTGTTGCGAAAATGCCACCGAGGCATCCAGATTTGCCGCAATGAAACCTGACTGGATCGCGTATGAACCTCCCGAGCTAATAGGAGGGAACGTGTCAGTAACAACTTCAAGACCTGAGATCATTTCAGATGTCGTGGACACCTGCAGCCGGTCAGGTGTGGCTGTAATCGTCGGTGCCGGGGTGAAAACTCCCAGTGATTACAGAACAAGCCTGAAACTGGGTGCCAGGGGCGTTCTCATAGCCTCCGGCATAGTTCTTGCCGGAGAACCTGCCAAGACGTTAAGTTCATTAATTGAGAATCAATGAGGTGAAGTATTCATGCCAAAGCCTAAGGAAACCACTCCATTATTCGAAGAACCTGAATTTGATGAAGTGGAATATATAAGATCAGAAAGAAACAGATCCGTAATCGTGATGTTCATATTTCTCATAGGAGCACTTGCCGGACTTCTGGCAGGATATCTGCAGCTCATTGGTTACACCTATCTGTCCGTGCTGCTCTTTTTTGTTATAGCCATATTTCTGGGAAAAATTCTCACATCCATGGGTTTCAAGCTCCCGCAAAGGACCTCCCACAAGGCAATAAATTACCTCATATTCTTCGCTGTGTTCCTGCTGTTCTGGATAATCTTCCTGAACCCCCCGGTTCACACTGTATCTGCTCCACAGGTGGTGAACGTCCAGGCCCTGTATAATGGACACTATGTCACCATGACATCCACGTCGAATATATACGAAATAAATACAAGCCTGACCAGTGTCCCGTACATGGTGCATATGAGCTATAGGTACAACTTCACTGTGACTTCCCTCACTTATACCACAGGTGGGGTTTCTTCTGCCTCTGTCACGAATTTCCACCAGGTTGGAGACAACGTCTATTTCAATCAGACCATTATACCCACAAACGGGCAGTATTATTTCTATGTACACTGGCAAAGCTCCCATGTTTCGGTTAACAATCCAGTGGAGTTTATATTCAGAACAACAAATGCCTGATTCTGGGAAAACCGTGGAAAAAAAATTAAACCTGTGTATGTTGCCGTAAAGAAGCAGGTGTAGTGTAGTCTGGTCTAGCACGAGAGCCTTCCAAGCTTTCGACCCGGGTCCAAATCCCGGCACCTGCACTATCAGAGATTATTCAAATTGTGCCTGAGAAATATTTAACGCCTGGAAAACAATCCAGAGACATGATAATAATTGATGGATCATCCCTGACGGTTGAAGATGTTTTCAAGGTCGCCAGCAAAGGCGAGAAAGTAGAAATTTCAGATGA
>JAMCUV010000059.1 GCA_023379345.1 Thermoplasmatota archaeon | reverse complement strand
ATAGTCAAGGCTGGTCCTGATGTGAAAGACTTCAAGGTTGGCGACAGGGTTGCAAGCCTCATTTACACCCCATGCGGGAAATGTGAGTTCTGCCTGAGGGGAGACGAGAATCTCTGCCCCTACAAGATCACATTTGGAGAAGCCGTGAACGGCGGATATACAAAGTATGTCATAGCCCATGAGAACTCACTGGTGAAGGTTCCGGATAATGTCAGGCCCGAAGATGCGTCTCTGGCGGCGTGCGTCACAGGAATGGTTTACAACGCACTTGCCAGGGTAGGGCAGCTCCAGGAGGGACAGCGGGTTCTCATATCCGGTGCAGGCGGAGGTGTGGGTGTCCATGCGGTGGAGATGGCCAAGGCTCTTGGGGCATATGTCATTGCTGAAACATCTTCGCAGTGGAAGATAGAGCCTCTGTACAAGGCCGGGGCTGATCTTGTGGTGAGTGGCAATAATTTTGATAAGGAGATCAAGGAAAAGACCGGGGATGGCGTACATCTTGCACTGGAGAGTGTGGGACTTCCAACATTTGACAAGAGCCTCAGGAGCCTCAGGACAGGGGGCAGGCTGGTTGTGATTGGCAACGTTGATCCCTCCCCTGTGGGATTGCCACTTGGCCTCATAATCCTGAAGGGCAACTCCATTCATGGAAGTATAAGTTCCACCAGAAATGACATGCGCAAGGTGCTGGACATGACGTCCCGGGGAAAACTGCATGCGGTGGTTCACGAGAAGATCAGGCTGGATGATATCAACAGCGCATTTGACGAAATGAAGCAGAAAAAGTCCATGGGCCGGATCATGATCGATCTCAATGCTGACTGATGTTAACTAAATGATGCAGTTTCATCTCAATTTTACCTTGCCGGCACTCAGGCAGCTTACTTCTCATTCATTATTCAGTCGCTTGAATTGCAACGCTTCAACAGTGATAGCAACACATCCGGGATGCTTGTGCCGGAGCAGGAGTTCAGGGATCAAACATCTGCGCAGGTTGCAGGCGAAGCTGCAGATTCAAAACTCTGTGCCCCGTTGCGTTGAGGCAAAGAAGCCTGAACCCTCATCATTCTATGGAAAAATATGATATGGTGGACTGCATGCTTCACTGTGTATATACCGCCTGAATTTGCAATCAGCGATCGGAAAGAGATGATGGAATTCATCAGGAAATACAGTTTTGGGATAATGATCACATACAGTGAAGGTTTCAGGACCTCTCACATCCCATTCATCATCACATCTGAGGACCCTCTGGTGCTCTGGGGGCATCTGGCCACCGGGAATCAGCAGCTGCGAGGAATCAGGGATTCCCGTGCGCTGGTCATTTTCAGCGGGCCCCATTCCTACATATCCCCGTCGTGGTATGCGGAGCCTGGACAGGTGCCTACCTGGGATTACGTCACTGTTCACGTGGAGGGCAATGTGAGGTTGACCGGTCGTGATGACACCACGAAAATGCTTGAAAGGATGGTGAGTTTTTATGAATCAGGTTCTACCCTCTCCGGAAGACTCAGGGAGAAACCCTACCAGGACATGATGTCCGGCATAGTGGGGTTCAAGATCCAGGTGGACAGGATATGGGGCAAGGCCAAGCTAAGCCAGAACCACAGTGTGGCGGACCGGCTTGGCGTCATCGATCACCTGTCACGTTCCAGCAATCAGGATGAGGCTAAAATTGCGGAACTCATCGGCAGGACTGTTCCGAAACAGTAACGGCTCCGTGCAGATCTGCCCATAGTGTTGATCTCTTCCACCACCGTATTGCCCCTGCGGCGGCATGGATACTTACACCACCTGAAAATTTTATTAGGGGAGGGACATTCCCGAATCAGGTGTATTTTATGCAGGAGCTTATTTGCAACATTGAATTTGATAAGGAAGATGACGAATTTGTCGCCAAGCTCAGGACAGAGATGGGGGGACTCAGGGAATACAACGGGGTAACATTCGAGGAGGTTCTGAACATGGTGATGATTGAGCTGCAGGAAGAATTCTCCTGATGTGCAGTTTGTACCATAAATTATTATTTAATGTGAATCATTAAGATTTGTTGAAGAAATATCTCATACTTGCTGTAGTCCTGCTTGTTCTTGTCCTGCCGGCTGTATCCATGGCTTCCCCTACTGGATCACAGCAGCCGTACATGAAAATAGACAGGTGGCCAGGAGTAGAGATCAATCTGACAAATTCCAGCTTCAATCTCACCTTTTCCGCAATGATCCTACATGAGGGGCGATTCAGTTATGTGGCAAGATTTCCTGAACAGCAGTGGGCTGTGGCGAAGATCAATTCCACAATAATTGAATATAGTGCTCAGCTCAATTTCCGGCCATCTTATGTGGCAATGTTGAATCCTCCTCCGAACATCACAAACCATAGCGGCCAGATGAATGACAATGTGGTTGATGACTTTGGGTTTCATGGTTTTAGCAGCACAGACATTACGGCACACAGCAATATAACCCTGCAGAAAGTCTCCACCATCATAACTGAAGCCAACGGCACTTCCCACAGCTCAACAGGGTTGCGAATAACAATAGGCATGACGTCAAGCGACATATCCGGTTCCGGCTACGTTATGCTGGTACAGTTCCTTGGGGCCAGGGCCGGGGAGCGGCAGGATTTTTACCATCCATTCAACGGCTTTGGCCGGAACATGATGTTCCAGAACCCTGAAGGTGTGGAGGCACAGGAGCACAATATTTCCGCGTACTACATATGGAACAATTCATACCATGTCAATGGCCAGGAACATCAGATGGTTAATTACACGTACACATCAGGGGGATTGACCCTGCTGGCATTCCGTTACAATTTCACGGACGGACTAAAATCCCTCTTCCAGGACCCGTATTTCAGCGTACCTGCATTCAACGTCTTTAGCGGCAAGTTCCTGGACAATGGCATAAGGACAGCAACGGACTTTCTCCTTGAACATGCGGAACTTTTCACCGCCGGAATTGCCACTGGAATGGTTTTCATTGGCATTCCCTATGGACTGCACAGGCGCAGGCAGCTATGATCTGTCCAGCATCGAGATTATGTTTTCCGTAAGGGTGTCCAGGAAACTCTCCCTGAATTTTCTCAGGGTATCCGTAACCAGGTCAGGATCATTCAGGTAATAGAGGAAGGATTCATCGTTGCTCTCCCTCAATATTCCCTCATCAAGCATCTCCTGAATTATGGCTTTCCTCTTTTCCTGCAGGGATTTCCTCCCCCTGGAAACGAATTTACTGTCTATGCCGCCCTTCTGCAGTGCAATGTACATCAGTTCCCTGCTGAAGGGATTGCGGAGATAGTAGATGACCTTGCGCTGCTTGAGTCCCGTGCCCTCCGAGGTGAAATACCTCTTCACCTTGCCGTCCACCCTGTAATGGACGCGTTCAGACCTCTCAAGCTGGTAAAGGTGGTATTCAACCTGCCCAATTGCTGCCCCAGACTTTCTCTGAATTTCCCTGAAGTGTATTCCGGGATTGGCCTGGATTATCTGCAAGATGGCTTCCCTCAGGGGCGGGTCTCCTGGCAAGCTCTAACTACCCCTCACTGTTCCGAAGTAGAAAATCAGGAGAACAGCCACGTCTGTAAGCAGGAATATGTCAACAAAGGATACTGGGGTCTGGAAGTATATGAGCCCGGAGATGGTGTATACAGTTGAATCAACCAGAAAGAGGGCAAAAACCGCCACCAGATATGCAAAAATCCGGATTCTGCTTCTTCTGTATGCCCTGACACCAACTATCAATATAAATACGGCAAGCACCGTGGCAAGCCCGGACAGATAGTATGACAGATCAAGCATTGTGAAGGCTAACTGTCAGGACTTAATAAATATTCCAACATACCCCGGCTCAGGAGTAAGATATTGCAAAACCCAGCTCATTCAGCTCCCTCTTCATCCTGTCCCTGTATGAACGATCCCCGACAATCTTTGTGACCCTGAGAACCCTGTCCGACTTCCTGGCTGAAAAGCCAGATACTATGGCTCCGTTCTCCACAAGAAGGAACAGGTTTGTCGATCCCACCCTGCTCTTTATGTAATCCTGGAAATAGAGCATGATTATGTCCTTGGGTATGAGGATCCTGGATGCTGCCCCATGGCTACCCCGTTCCTTAATACCCGGGCTGATGTAGATCATTGATCCTATGCCCGTTGTTATTCCCTTGATGATTTTTCCAGATTTCACAAGATTCTGCACCACTTTCCTGAATTCTGCCATGTCAGGGTCATCGGTCACCATCCGGTATCTGCTTTCGTCAAAGAAACCGAAGTTCTTCAGCATTCCCTTAAGTATTGCCTCAACAGCCTCAGATTTTCTGTATTTTTCCGGCACGAACACATATCGCCGGTCATAGTCCCGAGCAACGATGCACCTGGAATACAGATCCTTTATGGTGGACTTCACTCCCATTATGTCACGGCGCAGGTGCACCATTATATCAGATTCCGTTGCCCCGCCCAGTTCCATTATGGCGTGGAGAACCCTCTGCTGCTGGTCGTCCAGTTCTGCGCCCCGTATGGATCGGTAAAGGGATATTGTATCAAGCGTGGCGTAAGCCTGTATGCCATATGGCCCCTGGAACGTGTAAAGGAGCCGGGACTGGAAATAATTGTGAAGAAGAGTATTCTTCATTCCCAGATAGGCAGATTCCACCTCATTCCTGACACCAAGCACGAACTCCTTCAGGACCTCAAAGACTATGTTGCCCTCATTTCTCTGTGCATTCATTATGGCATAATTGAAAAGATCATCCTCAGTGAGATCAACGATCTCCGCATCTCCAAGTATGAGGGACTTGCGCGATACCTTGAATCCTGCCTCTTCAAATGGTTTCATCAGAACTTCCGGCGGATGCTCAACAAATATTATCTCCGTGCCCACTGCCGATGCATAATGCTTCAGGGATTGCATGAGCCCTTCCGGATTCCCAACTGTGCCGTAGATGTTGCTGACCCAGAGCACATTGCTTCGTACCAGCATGGAAAGACTCGCAGTTTCAGCGCCGTTCTCCACAATTATCCAGTTGTAGTCTATCTCCCTGAGATACTTCTTCCCAAGGTAGATTTCCAGCGGGTCAGTCACGGGGACAAGTGCGGATGATCCTGAAGAAACATCGAACTTCTTGGCTCCGTAGTACATGTCATTTCTTATGAAGACTGCCCGCATTCCAGCCTCCCTGATGGCATCATCAGGATCAAGCCAGAAGTTCCTGCCGATCTCCTGCCTGGAAATGGGCCCGAACTTTTCAACCAGCAGCCTGAATGCTTCTGCCAGGTTTCCTTCCTGCGCTGTGCCGAAGAGCGGCACAAAGTTTCCATAGTCATCACGGGTTATTGCAAGGCGAAATTCCAGGTTCCGCAAAGCCTGCCTGACTATCTTCAGGGGACTGCCGGATCTGCTGACGAGATCCTTTTCCGAGATGGGTCCTGATTTTATGATGGAGAAAATTTTCGACTCCTCGTCATTTGCCTTCTCATACCTGAGAGTGAAAAGCGCCCTTGCCAGCCATGAAGCTGCATATCCGTTCCTTCCCTTCATGAAGCGTCCCCTGAGGATGTGACCGTCCGCCAGAAGCTGTTCAAGATCATGTGGGGTAACTTTTGCTCCCCTTGAGATTATGCTGGAAATATCATATGCGTACCCATATTTTTCAAAATACTCCCTGGCATCGGCCACAGGCAACGAAAAGTTCATGACTCTTGCCTGGAGATCGTTGATCTCGCCCTTGCCGGTCATTTCGTCAATGTCGGATCTCTGGATGTACTGCTTCGCGAACACAGGTGTTATGTAATCATACACGAGCGTACCATCATTCACAAGTCCGTCAAGGACGGGTTGCAGAAGATCATTTGAAACAGGCAGCCTTATGGAAAGCTCATCCCCTGTGAGGGGCCCCAGGCTTCCGATTATGAGAAGCACCGCCATCCTGAGGGCTGACTGAAGATCAACATCCTCCAGATACAGGTCGTTCAGCCTGTACACAATGATCCCGTCACGCATGTGCCTCCTGACCATGTACGAGGATTCAAGCCTTGACAGATCCTCCTTCAGGCGGCTGTCCTCAATCTCCGTTTCTTTCTTGATTTCCGAGAATGTGAGGTCCCTGCATGAATCCATGACCTTTGAAAGTTCCTGATCAAGCTTGATTTCTGACTGGAAAATCCTCCTAATGGCTGGATAATGATCCACATGAGTCCATACGGTCCCCCGTATGTAAGCCGAAACTATGATATCCTCGTTTATGAGCTTCTCATTCAGGTCGGAAACTGCCGCCTCAGCATATGGATATGGGCTGTTCACCCTGTTCTTGAAGGGATCGATCCACAGGAAATGAAGCGCTGCCTTCTCATAGGATGCCTCATCATTTATCCTTGGCACCTTTGACCTGAAGTATTCATCAACCTCCTGCTGGCTCTGGAACAGGAAGTGCATATCCTGGGAACCGTAAACCTTGTCCAGTATCCTGCTCTGGAGTTCCTTGAGCAGCTTGGACCGGTCCTCCATCAGTACCATGTCGGAGACGCCAGCAAGTATCAGGCCGTAGGAGAACGGGCTGGTCTCCTGCCGGTAATCCAGTACCGAGTACTGCTTTCCTCCTATTATATCCTGAACATATTTCTGGGCACGGGGGACATCCATCATGTCGTTCATGATTTCATGAAAAGTCTCCTTGATAACTGGGAAATTCCTCATTTCCTCCAGTGTTTTGAGCAGCTTGTCGCTCCTTAGCTGCTGCCTGGCAACTGAGATGTCGTATCCCTTGTATTTCCTGAGCACCATGAGGGACCGTGCTGCGCAGTGCCTGAACCGCTGCTTGAAAACCTCGGTGTTTGAGAGGCTTCGCCTGACAAGTTCCGGGAAATCCTGGTCCTTCAGCAGCAGAACTGCCTCCTTTATGGGTATCTTCTTTTCGTAGGTGAGCATGAAGCCGTCATCCGTGACCGTTACCCTGGTGTTCACGGAATAGTGGTTGGAAATCACAAGTGCAAATGCCCTGGATATGGCATCGTTGACTCTCCTGCCCAGGGGTATGTGGAAGATCATGTTGTAGAGGCCAGCGTTGTCCTTGTAGCCCTCTATCAGCAGGTGCGTGTCCGTGGGAATGCCGAACTTGCTCTGGGTCTTCAGGTAGGATATGAGGCTCTCGGCGCCATATTCATCAACATGATAATTCTCAACCAGCCATGATCGGATATCCTCGCCGCTGTTGATCTTGGCAATGGCGGTTTTCCTGAACTCTCCAATGAGGACGCCAAGATCATAGCTCCTTGGAAGCATTTCGCCTGACCAGGATGGAACTGTTGGCCTCATTCCCGTGGCGTCCTTGACATATACCCTGTTCCGGCTGGATTTCATGTACATATATGTCTTGGCGCCAAGAACGAAAATATCACCCTGCTTGAGGCGCTCCACGAACTTGTCGCTGAGCTGCCCGAGATTCCTCCCCTTCTCGTTGATTACCTTGTAGTCAGCCTCGTCCGGGATGGTTCCAACATTCATGAAATAGATCATCCTGCTGCTCTTCTTCTTCCCGAAGGTGTTCTGTACATCATCGTACCATATCTTGGAATAGATGACATTGTCCTCTATCTTTCCGGAGAGGTAATTTATGACTTCCATGAAGTCATCTTTATCCAGTGTGTGGAAGGAATATGAATTTCTTATGAGATTGAAAGCCTCATCCACAGTCCATACCTTTTCAAGTGTCATTCCCACCACCGCCTGTGCCAGCACATCAAGGGAATTTGTTGGAACAACCACCCTGTCGATGTCCCGATCATAAGCGGCTTTTGTCAGGACTGCACATTCCATGAGGTCATCCAGGTCAAATACCAGGAAGCGGCCCATTGAAAGATCATGGATGCCGTGCCCGGAACGGCCTATGCGCTGCAACCCCTTTGACACGGATTTGGGGCTGCCTATCTGAACAACAAGGTCGATGTAGCCGATATCAATGCCCAGCTCAAGGGAGGTGGATGTTATGACGCACTTGAGCTCCCCGTTCTTCAGCTTGTTCTCCACCTCTATCCTGGTCTCCTTCCCCAGTGAGGAATGATGCGCCTCTATGCTCTCTATTCCCCTGGCCTTCAGCCTCATTGCCACATGCTCAGTTCCGCTCCTGGTGTTTGTGAACACAAGTGTTGTCTTGTGATCGTTTATGAGCTTCACAAGGGTGTCATACATTCTCTCATTGGCGACCTCATAGCTGGTCTTTGTGAGATCATTGACGGGCGTTATGGTTTTCAGGTCAAGGAATTTCTTTGTATCAACATCAATTATGGTGAAATCCCGGGGATTCTCGCCGTCATAGCCGCAGAGATATGTGGCGATGAGATCAAGTGGCGCCTGTGTCGCCGACAGGCCAATTCTCACGAAGTCCCTGTTTGCCGCTGCAAGCCTCTCCAGGTTTACAGATAGCAGCGCCCCCCTCTTTGTGGCAGAAATCTCATGAATTTCATCGATGATAAGGTACCTGAGATCCTGAAGCTTTTCCCTGAACTTTGGGGCAGATAGTGTGAGCGAGAATGATTCCGGTGTTGTTATGAGTATGTGGGGCGGTTTCCTGAGCATTTTCTGCCTTTCATTCTGCGGGGTATCGCCCGATCTTACAGCCACCCTTATCCTGGGGAGCTTCATCCCCTCGGATTCCGCAAGATCATAAATCTCTCCCAGGGGCGTGTTGAGGTTCTTGTTTATATCATTTGCAAGCGCTTTCAGCGGGCTGATGTAAAGGCAGTATATGCGGTCCTCAAGCTTTCCTTCCCTTGCAAGAGCGAACAGTTCGTTGATGACTGAAAGGAAACCCGTGAGAGTCTTCCCGGTTCCAGTGGGGCTTGAGACAAGCACGTTCCTCCTGTCGTGTATGAGGGGGATTGCCCTCTTCTGTGGATCAGTAAGACCTGTGTATTTCTGGTTGAACCATTTTGAAATCAATGGATCCAGAAACGGAAGGTGATCCTCAACGTGAAACCTGTCAACTTCAGCCTGCTGCATGTTTTTTAACCTTGTACTGAGTTGTAAACAATATATAACATCTTCCATAATGGAATCCACTGGAAAACGCTTTATGTCGTGCCGCAATAAACTATGTTTCAGGGAGGCGGTTCACGTTTGCTGCCTGCCCGTAATCGTTTGCGATGTGGAATCCTTCAGCAGTTTTCTTGCCAGATGCTCAAGGGTTGCGTCCCTCTCCCTTGTTCCCCTTAAAACCTCAGAATAGAACTCTATGGCCCTGTCGTAGTCCGCAACGTTCACCGGCTTGGGAACGCCATCCTTTCCACCTACCGCAAATGAGAACTTGACCGGGTCCCTGAATGAAGGCTTCTCGCCGTATATGACCTCTGCCAGGTAGGAGAGCGCCCTTATGGTGGACTTGCCCATGCCCTTCATGAAGGCAATTTCAGGGAAGCTTGATGGTTGATACTCGTATATCTCGCGCATCTTTGCCCAGTTTATCCTGTAGTCCAGCCTTAGAACATCCTGCCGGCTCTGGAAATTGTCAAGGGTCTTCTGGGGGCCGTCAGTCAGTTTCATCCTGTATCTGGACGGATCTTCCCTGGCCATTTCCAGCATTGACTTCCTGTTCCCTTCGCTGCCTCTCGTGGTGAGATCAACGACCTTATCCATCTCCCAAGGAGTTGAAATGCCGTTTCTTCCATCATTGAAGAAATCCAGGCCAGTCCGGCTAATCCAGTGATACCGCCTTGCCATTCTCTGGTTCGGGTTCATTCCCTGCTGGACAATGCTCCACATTCCATGGGTGTCCACAACCAGGAACTGCATGTAAAGGTCAAAGCCGTCTATTAGAAGATTCTGATCCACCCTTGCTATTCTTCGGGCATCTTCCATTATCCTGTGCATCTTTGATTCCGACATTGCCCCGGTGGACACTATCTGCCGGGATTCCTCCGCCATCTCACCCAGGTGCCTGCCCTTCCCGCCAAGAATGAACACAGGGGAATCCTTCAGGCGGGAATAGTATTCCTTTATGGCGCTCAGGGTGGCAGTGGTGGTACCGCTTGAGTTCCAGTCAAAGCCTATGGCCAGGGAAAGGGAATGGAACCAGAATGGATCGGATACCTTTTCCAGATATTCCT
>JAMCUV010000058.1 GCA_023379345.1 Thermoplasmatota archaeon | reverse complement strand
ACAAGCTTCTAGAATCCACAGGAGCAGCAGATCAGATGGGCTGGGTCCAGGTTGACGGTTATACGCTGAATGTCAAGGGCTACGAAAATGCATATGCCATTGGTGATGCCACGAATCTGCAGGTATCGAAAGCAGGCTCAGTTGCTGACGCCCAGGCAATAGTTGTATCTGACAGAATCGTGCAGTCGGTTCTTGGCGAGGACCCAGTGGCAACCTATGATGGCAGTGGTGGGGCCCTTATGTTGACAGGCATGGGCAAGGCGTCGATGATAACATCCAGCTACACCCAGAAACCCGTCTTTATGCCGGAAAGCTATTCATTCTACTGGCTGAAGCTGATCTACAACAACGTATACTGGAATATGACTGCAAAGCCTGTCCTGAACGGGGTGGTACAATGAGCAACGATATAACTGATATTTTGAACAGGAAGCTGGCCGATCCGGAATCGAGAAAGGCCTTTGAATCGCTGGTGGACAACATGGGAACAATTTCAAGATCTATGGAATGGGTGAGGACGCTTGAGGAAACCGGGATGGCTGAATCCCTCCAGGGACTCGCCTATCTTGTGGCCAACCTGCGGGGCGTCCTCACCGATGACATGCTGAACGGGGTTTCTTCTATCCTGAATTCCCTCCTGGAGATATTATCAAAGATATCTGATCCGCAGGTTGTTGAAGGGGTGGTTGCACTTCTTGACGGCATTTCATCCGGTCGCCTTTCAAAGGAACCTAAGATTCATGGCACATTCAGCCTGCTTGGTGAGCTCAAGGACCCGGAAGTGGAAGCGGGCCTTGCGGTGACAATAAATATATTGAAAGGTCTCGGAAAAGTGGGCAATAAATAATCTGCCCTTCCTATTTTTCCAATTAAATTTTGCATTTTTGGTGATTTGGCAGATCTTCTATTTTTTTCAGCTCGATGGAGACATCCGGCAGAGATTGAAGGATTTCTGAGATCAAGGGAAATGCATCCTGGTTCAAAGAATAATATATCCACTGGGCATTTCTCCTCTCCTTTACGAGATCAACTGACCTCAGTCTGGCCAGGTGCTGGGAAGCGTTTGACTGCGATATATTGAGTATTGAAGTTATTTCGCAGACACAGAGTTCCTGATGGCTTATGAGTGACAGGATGTGCAGTCTATTGGGGTCACCCAGTACCTTGAAGATTTCAGCCATCTTTAGCAGATCAGAGCGATACTGCGGATGCATCATGCTACCGAATCACATCCTTAAATATAATATCAGTCCTTATGCCCTTATTCGCATAGGGCACTTCCTTCCATTTGTGTTCAATTTTCCTTGCATGGTAATGATCCTCGGGCCTCGTTTTCAGAAGCTTATTTTTCACCCAGTTGTCCTGCAGGGCTTTCAGGCGATCCAGCTTTCTTGGCAGTTCTTCCCTGGTGGCAGAAACAAGTGATGCTTCGGCATCCGATATCTCCGCCGGAAAGAATCCGCGATCTTCAGTGACCTCAACGGCTTCTCCCATGGAAATCCTCTGCAAAATATACCAGACTCCCGGCTCGCTCATGACATCCTGCGTTCCGAATCTTACCCTTGCACCCGTGAGGTATGAGGCAGCGTCGCCAAGGCATGGGCTATTGCGGGATATTGCCCTGAGATCAGTGCGATCGATGACGCCGCCCGGAAAAAGGGTTTTGAATGCAACTGAGAGGGCATACGTACCACGGTACAGGCCATCACAGGCATGTCCGTGGAACTTGACCAGATCATCAAAGGTGATCTCCTTGGTGGACTGCGAATACCTTCCATGGCTCGATTCGGTGTCAAGAACCATGAAGACCGGAAGATTCTTTTCTGCCATCATTGCTCCTCTTGCCATCAGAAGGATATTACTGTGTATCCCTCAACGGCATACCGCGAGAATGCATCCCTGGCGAACTCCAGATCTATTCCGTTGCTGGAGAATATGTCTTCCATGTTCCAGTTCTTGACCTGGTTTGAGCAGGCCTCAAGTGTTATGCCCGATTCCCTGAGTTCCTTGATTGCATCCAGTACCTCACCATTGTCCAGACCCTTTTCAAGAGACCTGACACCGCCAGTGAAGAGGAAAACCTCAACCCTGTCTATGCCGTTCTCCTTTCTTGCATCATGAATCCTCTTGGCAACGTGGAGCCCTGACATTACCTTTGCTCGCTGATCCAGACCTGAGTTTATGACTATTGCTATTTTTCCAGCCATCTAAATCTCTCATCAGCATATGCGAATATGCTAATTAAAGTTTACCAATACGTATAACGTGGTATCTGCATCCACATGTCAAACTGTATATTAGTATATTTTAATATACGAAGCTGCCCTTACCAACTGAATCTGGTTACTTCAATGATGCTTTCATTTCGTTTCTATATTTCCGCTGCAATTTTCGCCATAACACTGCTCCTGGTCATAAAAAGGCCAAAGAACATAGGCATTGGTTATTCTGCCCTGATTGGTGCTGCCGCCAGCTATGCTCTGGGTCTGATAAACTTATCCAGTGTCATCGCAGTATGGGACATTGTATGGAATGCTACCTTCACTTTCATTGCAATAATCCTCATATCCCTTGCAATGGATGAGGCGGGCGTATTCAAGTACACGGCCCTGAAAATTGCACGTATGGCAGGAGGACATGGAAACCTGCTGTTTCTTTTTATAATAATGCTCGGATCCGGGATATCAGCGATATTTGCCAACGACGGGACTGCACTCATCCTCACCCCCATAGTGTACGAAATGCTCGTGAACATGAACGTGGAGAGGAAATACATTCTCCCCTTCATAATGGCCACTGGCTTCATTGCAGATTCCGCATCGCTACCGCTGCCTGTTAGCAACCTGGTTAATATAGTGAGCACCACTTATTTCCACATCTCATTCCTCGGCTACGCCAGGGTGATGATCCTTCCGGACCTCGTATCCATCGCTGCTTCCCTTGGTATTCTATACCTCTTTTACCGGAAAACGGTCATATCGCACTATGCAACCGAAACCCTTGGGAATCCCAGGGAGGCAATACGATCTCCACTAATTGCAAAGATGAGTGTTCCGGTCATCATAGTTCTCATCATCCTTTATTCTGTTGGGGGTGTCTACAACGTTCCCATTGCATTCATCTCGGTGGCGGTTGCAGCATTTGTGATGATCTCCGCAAGGTCAAGCGGTGACATAGACACAGTCAAGATCATCAAGGAAGCCCCATGGCAGATCGTCATATTTTCATTCGGCATGTATCTTGTGGTCTACGGGCTCGGCTTGAACGGTCTCACGGAAATGATGGTGATTTTACTGTCACACATCGTGTCATTGCCAGGTCCACTTCCATATGTTTTTTCAGGATATTTCTTCGCCTTCCTGGCTTCCAGCATGAACAACATGCCCTCTGTAATGCTTGGGGCATTGTCCATTTCCTCGATTCACAATGCTAATTACCTGATTTACACAAATGTCATCGGCAATGACATCGGCCCAAAGTTCACCCCAATAGGATCGCTTGCCACACTTCTTTGGCTTCACACGCTGGACCGTAAAAATGGTATAAAAATTGGTTACGGATATTACATGAAGGTGGGATTTATAATTGCACTGCCTGTCCTGACCTTCACGCTTCTCTCCCTGTATTTCCTCTAGCAGTTACTCCTCCGGCCTGTGCCCAGGAATTGCGCGCTTCTCCGCAACTTCCTTGCTGAACATGTTTTTGAGAAACATTCCTGTGTTCAGCCAGGCATAGACCCATAGTATGTTGAGTATCACGGCAATGGCCACGAATGCCCAGAGGAGAGCATAGAAATGGGTGAAGCCCAGAATCCTTATGGTTGATGTGGCAAAGAGCCCCAGAGGGAATCCGTATGCCCATACTCCAAGAGTTCCCCTGGCAGGATGCGTGAATATGAGTATCACCACAACAAGGAAATTCCAGACTTCGAAACCCCAAAGCAAAACAGAAATCCATTCCACGGATGATCCGCCGATGAAAAGCTGATCTATCTTTCCGAAGCCAGCCAGTGAGAAGAGGTTGATGATTATGAGACTGGATATTCCTACGGGCAGCATTGTGGTGGGCAATGTCTCATGAACCTTGGTGGAGACATGGCCTGCCAGTGCCAGTGATCCTATGAATATGAACAGGAAGAAGAATATGCCAAGCCCCATAAGAACCAGGAAGTACATTGTCTGTGCTTCAATCCCCCCATAGAATTTCATAAGTGATCCTGCAAGGAATACGCTTGTGCCGATTGCAAGTGGCGGTATAACAATGGCGTAGTTCATCTCCCTTGGATTTATCTCCTTGGTGTACAGCCTGTATCCCAGGAGAACACCCAGCCCCAGTGCAAGGATGTAGTTGGCATAGAAGTCTACAGCAGAGAGAGCTGCTGTGGTTCCGGAAAGACCAAAGAAATATATGAGCTGGTAATTGCCCACGAATCCAATTATGGGAATCAGTGCAGTGAAACTAAGCCTGGTAAGGTTGTTCCAGTGCGAGAATACACGATCCTTCATGGCGAACCCACGATACACCCAGATGC
>JAMCUV010000057.1 GCA_023379345.1 Thermoplasmatota archaeon | reverse complement strand
GGCTTTTCACAGCTTCCTGTTGCAACGCTTGACAGGAAGGTTGTTGGAACCGTGTCGGAATCGGATATCAATGATCTCCTTCTGAAGGGAAATACCATAGATTCCCTGAAAACACTGGTTGTCAGGAAGGTCATGGGACCGACGCTCCCCCAGCTTGACCGGTCATCGCCAATATCCATGATTTACCCATTGCTGAAGTACTCAAGCGCAGTCCTCATCATGGAGAACGGGGAACTGAAAGGTATCGTTACAAAGGCGGATATACTAAAGGCCGTTGAGGAATATGCCTGAGATAGTCACAATAGTTCTGGACATAGTGTATGCCTTCATCCTGTTTATCCCGGCCTTCGTTGCCAACCCTGCTGCTGTCATAACCGGAGGTCACTATCCCATTGATGCCGGAAGGAATTTTCCGGATGGGAAGCGCATCCTTGGGGACGGGAAGACATGGACTGGATACTTCGGTGGATCGCTTGCCGGTGTGCTCATTGGTTTTATACTTGCCGGCATTTTCTACATCTCAGGCTTTGCAGGATCTCTGCCCTACGGCAGGACGTTCATTGAGATTCTGGTGGTGCTTCTGGCGATGTCCTTCGGATCGCTCACGGGTGATGTTGCAGGATCATTCATAAAGAGAAGGATTGGCATACAGAGGGGCGGCAAGGGTGCCCTCCTGGACCAGTGGCCCTTCGTGCTGGTCTCTTTCCTGTTTCTGTTCGTATTTGCCAGGTCATTCTTCATGAGCTACTACGGGAACATAATAGGTGCAGTTGCAATACTGGTAATAACGCCTCCCCTCCACAGGGGAGTGAACATAATAGGCTTTGCAATGAAAAAGAAGGATGTCCCATGGTAGACGAAGTTAAGATGGTCATCGCCGTCAGGAAGGACCTTGATCTTGGAAAGGGGAAGATAGCAGCACAGGTGGCACATGCCGCAGTTGCCTGCGCCCTGAAGGCAGAGAAGAAGGAGAAGAAGATTTTCAGGAAGTGGATGGAGGGAGGGCAGAAGAAGATCGTTGTGAGGCTTGCCAACCAGCAGGAGCTTCTTGAGCTCAAGTCCCGGGCAGATTCGGAGGGCATAATAACCGAGGCCATATTCGACGCAGGCCATACTCAGGTTGATCCCGGAACCCTTACATGCGTGGGCATAGGGCCTGCTGAGTCCAGCGCCCTTGACCCCATAACAGGGTCTTTCAAGCTACTGTGATGATTCACAGCAACGACAGCGCATTATCAATATCATCAATCAGGTCCTGTGAATCCTCGATGCCGCACGAAAACCTCACCAGCCCATCCTCAATCCCCATTGCCTTCCTTTCATGAGGCGGTATTGAGGAATGGCTTGTCTCCACGGGAAGAGTTACAAGGCTCTCAACTCCTCCAAGGCTTGCAGCCACGGCCGGCACCTTCAGTGAAGCCATGAATTTCCTTGCACCACTTAGTCCTCCGGCAACCTCGAATGATACCATGCCGCCGTATCCCCTCAGCACCTTCTTAGCTATGGAATGGTAGGGTGATTCCTCCAGCCCGGGATAATGCACACGGACAACCTTCCTGTGCTGGCTCAGGAACCCTGCAAGATCCATGGCAACATGGTTCTGCTTATCAACCCGGAGTCCAATTGTCTTCATTCCCCTTGATGCAAGGTAAGATTGCAGCGGATCCGGCACAGGTCCGGTGGTCCGCCTCACTGCCTGTATTTTGTCAAATGTATCCCTGTTATCTGTGCCGGCCAGTCCCAGAGTAATATCACTGTGGCCGGAAATGTACTTTGTTCCGCTGTGCAGAACCACTGATGCTCCAAATGCAGAGGGATTCTGGTTATACGGAGAAGCAAATGTCGCATCCACAAGGAGCGGTATGCCATTCTCCCTGCAGAAGCTGCCTATTCTCTCCAGGTCGGCAACCTTCAGTGTGGGGTTTATTATGGATTCCAGGTACAGTAGTGCGTGCCCCTCCAGATTGAATGAAAGTGAGTTGGCCTGATCAAGGCTGATGAAATCGCATCCTATGCCAAATTTCTGGAGATATGAGGAGAAGAATGAATGTGTCTGGCCGTACAACTCATTTATGGAAAGTATCCTGTCACCCCTGCTGCACAGCCCGAACACCGCAGAGCTTATGGCTGCCATTCCCGATGAGAACGCAAGGCCATATTTCACACGGTCCAAAGATGCGTACTTTGATTCCATGGACTGCGTTGTGGGATTGCCCCATCTTGTGTACAGGAACGGCTCGCCCCTGCTGCTGTCCATATATGGGTCAGCGCTCCTGTTTGGCGACATGAATGTTGCTGTCTCGAATATTGGAGTGACAACGTTTCCAAAACGTTCATCCATAATCTCCCCGGCATGTACCGCCCTTGTGTTGAATCCATCCCCATGATCCATGATGTGGTTATGCCTGCCCGTTCTTAAGGCATGTTGTTCAGGCCATCACAGCTTTGTCTCGTAGCTTGCCGGTTTTCTTCCCGACATCATGATCATGCCGACCCTGGATACCAGGAATGACATGGATATGCCTATAACAAGGATTGGAAGCCATACCAGGAATGGATCAGACGAAAACCTGGAGAGGAGACCGGTTCCAAGGACCGGTGCCATAGGGGCAATAAGGCCCAGCAGCAGCTGGAATGCACCGAAATATTGGCCCCGTTTCTCTGCCGGTGATATCTTTCCAATGAGGCTGTATGTCACAGGCGACATCACGTTTTCACCAATGGTTAGAAAAACAACATCAGCTATAAGGAATGGGAAACCTGAGAAGAAGGCCAGGGCAAAGAAACCTATGGAATATATGGCGCCTCCCAGGGCAATCCTGTTGAAATCCCTCATCCTGGCCAGCACCCAGTTCACGGGCATCTGGAGGAACACCACGGCCAGGCCGTTCACTGAATAGAGTATGCCAATCATGTAGTTTGGCACCCTGTCTATGTTGGTCCAGAAGAGCGTCAGGGTCGTGCCCCACTGTCCGGCCACGAACCACATGGATGCCACCAGGAGGCTCAGGATCACAAACTTCGTGTCCCTCCAGGGAAATTCGAAATTCCCTGTCTTGACGGAGAAATCTGTCTTGGTCTCCGACACATAACGGATGTAGAGAAGCCACTCCCCGGCAGTGAGCACTGCAGGGAAAAGGAAGACGTAGAAATAGCTGATCTGGGACAGGAAACCTCCCAGTGCAGGGCCAACCGAGAATCCAAGGTTTCCGGCAATCCTCACCATGCTGAAGGCGTCCGTCCTCTGCTTCTCGTCCGTGGTATCCGTTATGACAACATTATCCAGTATCCCCTGAATGCTTGTGAACGGCTCCACCAGGAGGAATGCTGAATAGATGAAATACAGGGATGAATGAAAGTATATGGAGAACGCCATGAAGAGAAGAAGCGCCATTATGATGGGGGGAAGCCACACCGCTGCCATTCTCCTTCCCAGCCTGTCTATGAGATTTCCCCCGTAGATGGAGAACGGAAGGCTGAGCAGCGCGGTGCCAAAAAACAGTATGCCAATCTGTATGTACGGGACATGCCGTATAACTGAGAGATATACCGGTATGAATATCCAGGACTGGGATCGCCCAAGAATCCTGATGAGCTGGGCCATGGATATTGCAGAGACATGCCTGTTGCTCAACAGCGCCCCGCCTGGAATCTTTAAGCGCATACGATTTTTTCCGGACTCTGCTGCCATATTGAGAGTGCATATATGTTTTGTTGCAGCATCCAATCATTACTTCAATATAGATCAAACAGTTCACTTCCTGAATGTTTGTAGCTCTTGAAGGCATTGACGGTTCAGGCAAGACAACAGTATCGTCAAGGCTCAGGGAAAAGCTGGAAAGTGACGGGATCAAGGTTTTCCTTACCCATGAGCCTACCTTCAGCGTAGACAGCATTGCCGGGAAGCTTGTGTCGCAGAGGGATGCGGAGAGCGCCCTGAAGCTCTTCTTCATGTTCACGGAGGACAGGTACAGGCACCAGGCAGAGATATCGGAAAAACTTGACCAGGGTTATCTGGTGCTGTGCGACAGGTATATCTACTCATCCTTTGCCTATCAGGGATCTCTTCTTGAAGGGATTTTCGGCACTCCGGAGAGAGTGGTGACATGGATGTCAGGCGTTTCAGAGATCATAAAGATAAGACCGGATCTCAACGTTTACCTTGACATAAGTGCAGACACAGCAATAAAGAGGATATGGAACAGGCGCAACATAACAGGATTCGAGGATCTTCAGTACCTTGACAGGGTAAGGTCCTATTATACAGGGGTGCTGAGGAAACACCTGGTGATTATGAACGGCGAAGACTCTATTGAGAGGATAGTGGATGCGATATACAGAATCATCAGGCAGTAGTCACAATTACCTCGTCTGAAAGGATCAGAAGGGTGTGCTCGGCCTGGGATATGAAAGATCCCTTGTGCTCCCTGAGAACAGCAAATTCACTCACTTCCTTTGCCTTAATCATCTTGTGCAGGTAGTCCGTGTAGTCCGGCATTATCTTTGCCACCCATCTCTCGGCGAATGGGACTGTGTTGAAATTCTGGTACAGTGGCTCATCCTTCCTGACATTTGTTCCGCTGAGTATGTATATGTGACCGCCTGGTCCGTTGTGGATCATCCCTATGCCCGTGCTGGCAAATGGCTCAATTGCAATTGCCATATCAGCATGGAATGTCTCGCCATTTCCGTCATCATAATTGGGTATGAATATCTCTGAGTGGAGATCGTATCTGTTGAGGCCATGCCCGCCGAGGTTCCTTATGGGCTTGAAACCATGCGAGGTGATGACCCTGCCGATTTCCTGCCCTATGGATCTTATCTGGGCTCCTGGCCTGACCTTTTTTATGGCTGCGTTGAGTGCCTCGCGAGTTGCGTCAATGAGATCACTGTGCTGGCCGGATTCCCCAACTTCCACAGTGGCGGCATTATCTGAGAGGTACCCATCAACCGATGCGCCCACATCTATCTTCACCACATCGCCGGTGGCAAATTTCTTTTTATCGCCCACATATGGGGAATAATGCGCAGCCTCGTTGTTTATTGAGAGGTTAACGGGAAATGACGGGACAGCCCCCTGTTCCTTGATGTAGCCTTCAATTTTTTCTGCAACGTCCAGAAGCAGGGCGCCGGGTGTTGCCAGGCTCTTTCCAAGTTCCAGCGCATTCCTTCCTATGAC
>JAMCUV010000056.1 GCA_023379345.1 Thermoplasmatota archaeon | reverse complement strand
TAAGATGTCAATGGAAGAACAGGATATACTGAGATCTGCAGTGATTGAGTTTGCAGAGAAGAATATTGCCAATTCAGCAGTTGCCATTGAGAGGACAGGAATAACGGACGATCTTGCCATCTCTCTGGCTGCGCAGGGATTTCTTGGGGCAGCTCTTCCAGCTGAAGTTGGAGGAGCAGGCATAGACAGACAGGGATACGCCGTGATATTGAAGGAACTGGCGTCTTATTCTCCATCTGTATCCGCACTGGTACTCATAACAGGGTCCATCGCAGGCAGGTTACTGGAAGGGAAGGCAGACAGTCTGCTTGGAAAGATCGCCACAGGTGAGGAATCATTTGCCGTCTCCCTGTGGCCAGCCACAGACGGTTCGGGAAACGCAGGGGAACTGAAGATATCCGGGAATAAGATAAGTGGGACAAGGAGATACGTCATTGGAAGACCAGGCGGCTGTCTTGTGGCTGTCACCGATGATGGAAAACTTGTGCTTGTGAAGAATGGATTCAGTTTATGGGACGAGGATCATCACTTATCATTCAGGGGGCTGAAGTATTCAGTGGCAAATATCGATTCCGGTGATTATGAAGTTATTTCCAGCAATGGAGTCGAAAGAATGGAGAAAATTCTCTCAGGAATGGACCTGGAAATCTCTGCAATAGCTCTCGGCATTGCCAGGGGGGCACTGGCAAAGACAGTGGATTACACCAGGGTCAGGAAGACGTTCGAGAAACCGCTGAAGGACTACAGCACAGTTGCCAACAACATATCGCGGCTCATGTCAGAGCTCAGGATGGCAGAGATAGCCCTGCAGGCCTCAGGAGAGATGAATGAGACAGAGATGCTCATGCTCAAGGTTCACGCCGCAGATCTTGCAAAAAGGGCCACGAAATATTCCCTGCAGTACCATGGGGGGTATGGATACATCGAGGACTTCGGAGTTGAGAAATTCTACCGCGATGCAGTGGGCCTTACAATACTTCTGGAGAACCAGGCTGCGGACGGCATGAGGCTGTCAAAGGAAGTCTTCGGGGAAAAATCAGGATATCTTTGAAGCCTCTTCGCCGGCTTCCGGCTTGCTGATCTGCGGCTCAGGAGCCTGGATTTGGGCGGGCGCTGCTGTGGGGGCCTCCTGTGATTCCACTATGTAGTACCCATTGTTCAGTATGGCTCCGCCAATTATGCCGCCAACCACCGGGATTGCAATGTAATCAACTGCAATTATCTTCACCAGGGGTATTGTTCCATTTGAAAGCAGGGAATAGAGGTACGGGAATGCATGTGCATTCAGGTAGGCATTTCCAAGGAACGAACTGATGGTGGCTAAATCTGAGAATGGCATGAAGAGTGCCATGAGAATTATGCCTATGGACACAACAACACCAGAAATGAGGGCAGACATGAATCCCCTGGCTGATCCCCGGGATGCCAGACCGGCGGCAAAACCTGCAATTATCCAGCCGTACAGAGGGATCCAGCCAATAAGTATGAGAAGCAGGACTCCGGATATGATTCCTGTTGCTATGCTCCCATACATCAATCTTTCATTATACATTTACAGCGTGTTATCCCATGGTTAATATATAGTTATGATCACGGAAAACATGAATCCAACTGAGACGAGAGAGTAAAGCCGCAAATTCAATGGTCTGCGGCTGTTCTTGCATTTCGCATGATCTTACTTCTTCTCACGGGAATCCTGCTGCGATCTGAAATTTTTTGTCTTTTCCGTTATACGGCCTTCCGTTCTCAAAATGTTATGCAATCTTATGCACTACCTTGTTCGGAACGTATGCCGCCTCAGTCGAACCTGCTCCAGAAAGACCAGGCTGCTTTCTGACGTACAGGTACTCATCCATCACGGACGGCACAGAGGTTACCGCACTCACGGGGAACGGGTCTCCGCAAAGATCAAGGCCACGGAGGGAGATCGCCAGTGAGGCGAGCCTGTCCCTGTCATAGTCCCGATCACAGTTTTCACATCTTGATATCTTCCAGGTGGGGTGCTTTACTTTTTCACCACATACAGGACATTCCGAGGAAGTCCCTCCTGGATTCACCTTTATTATTTTGTTGGGCGACTTGTACTCTAACATTCTCAGAAATTCGGCATAAGGCCATCTGTTGAGATAGGTTCTCAGCTTTTCGCCATATGGGTGTGAAGTCTTCCTGATGTTTGTGAGGTCCTCCACAACGAATGTTGCATCAGGATTCTCGTCCACCAGTTTCGCTGATGTTTTGTGGAGAGCATCTTTCACCCTGTTTGCCTGTCTGCCCCTCGCTTCTCTGAGCTTCCTTTGTCTCTTCCGGGGATTCATCACGTGCTTCTGTACCTTTCTCCGTCTCCTTGAATAGTCGTTCTGGACCTTAACGATGTTCCCTGTGGACTCTTCCAGTACTCCCTCCACATTTCCGTCATTGATTACGGTCATTGAGAGGTTGCGGAAGTTTACATCCATGCCTATCTTCTTCTCTCTGATCTCCTTCTGATCAGGCTTCGTGAATGACAGGACGACCTTCCGGTCTGTGAGGAGTAGTTCGGATATTCTGTATTGGCTGTATTCACTGTATTTTGCGTGCTTGCCATTCACCGGAATGTATTCATATTCCTGTGGTCTGATCGTGATCCTGATGAAGCCGTCCTGAAGCTTCACAAGTTCACTGTCCAGACGCATGGAGAGTTTCCTGGCTTCCGGATATCTCTTTCCCTTGCGGTTCTTCCTGAATGATCTGAATATTGCAACAGCCGATCTGCATACAGGATTAATGTGGTGCTTCGCATAACCATATGTGGAATCGAACCAGGGCTTGATCTCCCTCCTGAGATCTATTGGTGAAGGTATTTTTCCATTAGTGCGTCTCAGTTCTTCTGACTTCAGCAATCCGTAATGAACTGCATCACGCATGTCCTTCAGATAATCCACGATCTGACCAGATGGTTCGTAATACCACCAGATGGTACGTTTCTCGCCTGATGAAGACCATGCGTGGCTCAAGACTTAACAGCCTCAATTATTCCTTTAGTCTTGTGTGATCGAAGCCCATACAGGCGTGCCGAGAAAGAGGTGATGATCCATATGAGATCACGGGACAGCTCCTCATGAGCGGTAAGAATCTCCTCACCGTCGGTGATTATAATCTCTGCACCGTGTATTTCACACACTTTTTCCAGAAGATCGTACCCGAATCTTGTCAGGCGATGCTTGTGTGTAATGTATATTCTGGAAACCCTGTTAGATTCTATTTCTTCAAGCAATTTCAGAAAACCTTTTCTGTCAAACATCATGCCGCTTCTTATATGAAAGATAACTTTGGACTCAGGAGATAAGGACTTCAGGTGAATTATCTGCCTTTCAAGATCATCTTTCTGCCCATTGCTGGAGACCCTCGCATAGATGTATTGGATTTTTCCATCCTGAATCCCCAGGACCCTGTTAATCTCGCTTTCGGGGACTCTTCTAAAATTGTTCTGCATCCTCACACACCTGATCTTGCCTTCCCGATCCCACATCCTCAAGGTAGTCGGGTGAATCTGCAATATCTTGCAAGCATCCCTGACTGTGTAGAGCTTCTCCATAACTTATGATGATATTTCATAACAATACTTAATATCTACATTAGCTGTTTAGTCCCTGTTCAGGCATGGAAAATTCTTATTCGAGATAAGCATAGATTATGAATATTGGTGATGGTTTATGAAGGAACTGACCAGAAAGGAAGTCAAGCAGATTCGGAAACTTATGAAGCACGGCAAGGATGTTCCGGAGATATGCAGCACTTTCAACATACCTCCGGAAGAATGGAGGGAAGTAGCCCTGAAGTATGAGTTATTTGACTGAGCAATGAAATATCTGCCGGATAAAAGGTACCACTGTGAAAACTACAAAGGGCATTATAGCGTATGCTGCACATTTTCCACGTCATGATGTCATATGAACTGCTGCACACATGCAGGTACAGAAAGGCAACTGCGCTCTCTGGAATTCTTCTGGAAAACAATTTAACCAACCTGTTAATTCATAAGGGGTTTCAGCCTGATGAGGATAGGATTCTTTACTGCAACATATTATCCAACTCCAGACGGTGTATCCCATTATCTGAGGGATGTAAAGGCGGAGCTTCAGAAGAGAGGACACGAAGTCCATGTGTTCTCATTCAACGGAGACAGGAAGGAGAAGAATGTGCATGTTCTTCGCTCGGTTCCATTCCCGGCATATGCACAGTACAGCATGCCCGTTAATCCTCTGCCATTGGGCCTTTACAGGAAGGCAATCAGGCTGAATCTCGACATAGTACACATACATGATCCATTCATGGGGAGTCTTGGATACAGGGTATCCAGATACACAGGTGCACCAGTAGTTGCAACATACCACACGGACTTTGTCAAGATGCAGGAATCAGTGAACATGCCATTCAGGGACAGGCTCTTCAGAACCACGTGGAAATACAGCCTCTTCCTCTACCGCCGGTGCGACGAGGTCTTTGCGCCAAGCAGGAAGAGCGTGGAGCAGCTGAGAAATGACGGAGTCCTCCACACCAGGGAACTTCCTCTGTTCGTTGACACCAACAAGTTTGCGCCGGAAACCCGCGATTCTGGGACATTCTGGGTCCAGTATATGGGTAGAATCACCAGGGACAAGGGTGTTTTCAGGATTCTTGACGTTGCGGCCGCCATTGACAGGAAGTCGGGCATCAGGTTTCTCATTTCGGGTACGGGTCCCGAGGAAAAAAACCTGGAGAAGGCCATAGCTGAAAGGGGGCTTCAGGATCTGGTCACCACGACAGGTTATGTGGATGAGCCCCGGAAAATAGACCTGCTTCACAACGCCGGTCTGTTCATGTACCCATCTGAGACCGATACCTTCGGGATCTCAGTTGTGGAAGCAATGTCATCTGGAGTTCCCAGCATAGTCCCCCGGGGCTTTCCCCTTGCACATTATGATGACATGGAGGTTTCAGGACTTATTGAGATGGACTTCTCAAGGCCCGACGACATTGCGCGAGCCGTTGAGAGGTATTCGGCAGACAGGCGGAACCTCAGGGCTGTAGGTGAAGCTGCCAGAAAGTTTGTCCTTGATAATTTCAGCATGGAGAAGCACTGCGATATACTCCTGTCAACCTATGCAGATCTTCTTTCAGGAAGGTCAATGAAATCTGCTCCAGGAAACAGGAAAACAACGGGAAGACTGCCGGCAAGGTGACCTGGATTGTTCGGGGAAAGCCGATTTATCCTTGTAGTTGCCGTTTCAGCCATATATTCTGTGGTGTCCGCAACGGTTGCAACATCAGTTTTCCTGACAACTGTAGCATTGGGCTACAGGATATCGCTGTTTGGTATTGTTGCCTATGCAGTTGTCATTGGCTCTGACATTGTGATAATGTACTTTTCCTCCAGAAGGCTTCTGTACATGTTCAGCAGTCTTGTTGCAAACAGGCCAGCCGTCCAGGTTCAGGAGCCAGGTCAGGAACAGGGCGAACCGCATGAAGCCCTGCCACTGGGGGAACGGGAGCAGATTCTGGTTGATGCCATCAGGAGAAATGGGGGCAGCGCACTTCAGAACTCGCTGGTGGAAGTAACCGGAATGTCATCACCCACAGTTTCAAGGATAATATCTTCACTGGAAAACAAGGGTATTGTGGAAAAAAAGAGGCATGGAATGACAAACATCATATCACTCACCGGGAGCCGGAAGAAGTAATATGGCAACATATTGCAACCCTATGCAACATTGAAATCCATTTCACTGAAATGCATTTCACACGTTCTTTAAGAGCCTTTTCAGCATAATCAGTATTATGAGATCATTTGGAGAAAAAATAATCTGGATAATAGTTGCTCTCATAGGGGTGATTGCAGTGGCAAGCATTGTGTCATTTGCAATATACGGCAGGTACGGCTACACGTATGGGTACGGACCATACGGCATGATGGGAGGATTTCCATTCTATGGTATGTATATCATAATGCCCATAATGGCTGTGATTTCCATTCTCGTAGTAATACTGTTCCTGCGGTACATCTTTGGTGCCATAGGTGGACATATGGGCTATTCATGGGATGAGCGGAGCCGTGCAGAGGACATACTGAAGGAGAGGTATGCCAGGGGAGAGATAAGCCAGGAAGAGTTCAACAGGATGATGGATAACCTGAGGTCGCACTGATAAAGGGAGATGAAGGGTTGGACAGGAGAGTTCTTGCAGCCATTTCGGTACTCGTAATGGTTGTTGTGATTATATCGGCCATTGCATTCGTCATTCCCAGCTTTTCCGGAGGCAACTCCGGAACACTTAACGTGAACGATCTTGGAAATCTGTCCTCCGCTCCTTCGGGGATTTCAGTTACCGGCAGCACAATTTATATAAACCGCAGCGTGACAGTACCTGTGGAGATGGGACCCATGATGCCGAACGTAAGCATGTATTCCTTCATGATCTGGGGGCAGGTTAATCCTGAACTTGTAATACAGCCGGGTCTGCACATAAACTTCATGGAGGTGAACGTTGACAATGATTCCTATCATAACTTTGCAATAACAACCACCCCGCCGCCGTATCCCTACATGGCCATGTCGACAATGATGAACAGTGGGGGATTCCAGCTGGATGAACCCATGCTGCCCCCGCAATCAGGAGGTTTCATGCATTATTCTCAGCAGACGTTCATCACTGGATCAAACGGCACATACTGGTACATCTGCACATATCCCGGCCATGCCGAAAACGGAATGTACGGGGAAATCCAGATAGTGTGAGAAGACTGTTCAAATTCCTATTTTTCGAATTTGCCAAATTATTTATCCCATAATGGAGTACGTATATTATGGAAAAATTCTATTTTAAGAGTTATGATCGCACCATTGGAAGTGCTGCCAATCTGGAAGAGCTAAAGAGCGAGATGAAACGCCTCTCCAGCGTAGATCCGGCAAGCCTGGAATACCATCTCCGCCAGGGACACATAACAATGTGGCTCAACTACATTGGGGAAACTGAGGCGGCACAGTCTCTTAACGGTGTTACAAACACCAGAATGGCATTGCGAAAACTGGGCCTTCAGGAAGGTCCCGGAATGCGCCGGAGCACCATGCATGAAAATATGGGAAGCCACCATGGTGGAAGAGGAAGACCAAAGAAAATGGAAAGTGGATTGCAGAAATAAGCAGCGTTATACTCGTCCATTTTTCAAGTCATCAAGTATTGCCATGTAGTAGATGAATGCGAGATATGGAGACAGATAAGGGTTGAAATATGAGTGTACATCCTGATCGGCGAAGTTCCTTACTGACATGTAATATATATGATCCGAGGTCTGAAGGAGCCTCCATGTCTTCACGTCTGCATCATACATGGTTTTCATGGCATTGAATGCATCATTCTGCATTGCATTTCCAAGCCAGGCGTTGAGATTTCTATCCGTATCAGCCCACGATATGGGATTCTCCACGCTTACAGTTCCGTGATCACCGTTCTCCGAGGCGGCTTTTTCCACTGTGGTTATTTCCACACCCCTGCTGGAAAGCTCGTGGGGCAGGCTTTTCAAAAACTGGAATATGCCTGTTTCCTTCCACTGGTGCTCCCCAAATGTCTCATAATCCATGAAAACATTGGTCACATCCCCGGGGGAAGCTGCAACCCACCCGGCATACTTGTCTGCAAACAGCGGGAAATCATTCCAGTTGGGGTTTGAGAATCTGAAGGCAATGTCATCGCTCATCCTGTAGTTCCTGAGAAGCAGTTTCAGCCCGGACACTGATCTGTAGGCAAAGTTTGGCGTATGTGCGGCTATTATCTCATCCGTCCCCTCGGTTACTATGTTCCTGTAACCCATGTTTCTAACTTCATGGGATATTCCGTCGGAATAGATCAACTCTGTGTTCCTGAACGATACTGGGTTGACTCCGAAAAGCCTCTGAACAAGGCGGCGATGTTCCTCAACCTGCTCCCGGAATTCCCGTGGATTCCATATGGAGGCAAGGCTGTGATAATATGTTTCAGACATTATCTCTCCCAGCCCGGACCTGAAGTACTCCCTGAAGACATCTATTACCTCAGGCACATATTCAGCAGCCTGTTCCAGGAATACTCCTGACAGG
>JAMCUV010000055.1 GCA_023379345.1 Thermoplasmatota archaeon | reverse complement strand
AACCTACAGATTCTTCCCCATACCGCCAAGCTTTGAAACAAGACTGGAAAGGGTGCTTGCAGACATGGAGGACCCAGATCTGTCCATCCTTGGTCTCATTGCGCTGACATCAGAGGAACTTTCACCGGGCTTCATTGCAAAAATGCTGGAACTTGAAAGAAGCGAAGTTCTCCATATTCTTGACAAGCTGACGGAAGCGGGTTTTGTCACCCATAATGACGTCAATTACAGCCTTGTAAACAGGAGAATAAATGATCTGGTGATCGGGGCCCTGTCAGAGAAGAAATCCAAGGTCCTCTCGGACCATTTCCTCAAGGAGCCATCTTTCAGAGAACTGCCTGCCCTTACAAAAATTAAGATCTATCTTCTTGTGAAGGACCCTGAAGCCATAGAGAAGGAGGTGGAAGGTCAGTGGACCGAGATAAGGCAGAAGCTTCCTTTCATCAACTCCTCACCAGAAATGTTCGTGAGAATCCTGAAAATGGTCAGCAACGAAGGGGCGTGCGCGCACCTAAGCCTTCTGGCTGCCTATGCATATGAGATAGCTGGGCAAACCAAGGAAGCCATAGATTTGTGCAATTCTGAAAATGTCATCAGGGTGGAACCTGTGTTTGCCAGGATAACACTGGCAAGGCTGTACAGGAAAGCTGGAAGATACGCGGAATCCGTCAAACTATGTGAAGAACTTCTGCCCAGCCTTGACAGGGAATCCAGGGATTATGCTGAGACCCTCATGACCATGGCAGTGGACTATTCGTATATGGAAAACAGGGACCTCACGGTGAAATATGCGACAGACGCAAGAACCCTGGCAATGAGGAAGGGTTTTGAGGACGTTACGGCCGATGCACTGAATCTTCTTGGAACCATGAGTGTCAGAAGTTTCCAGTTAAGCAACGCACTTGATCTCTACAAGGAATCCCTGGCCCTGAACCAGAAGATGCGGCATTATGAGGCTGAACTTCTCAGCATGAACAACATTGCAATCATATACAGCTATCAGGGAAAGCTGGAGGAATCGGCGAAGATGCTGACCGAGATTGTTGAGAAGTCCTACATCTCCGGGGCCCTGATGTCAAGGGCCTACGCAACATACAACCTCTGTGAGATATATTACACCACCGGCAGGTTTGACGAATTCAGGCAGAACATTACGAGCGCGCAGAAACTCATACGCATTGTGGATGACAGCAACCTGACCTACCCTTTCCTCCGGTTCATGGCAACCATAAATCTGAATTCCTTCAACCTTGAAAATGCAATCACTTTCATCAACGAAATGTATGACCTTGCCGTAAGGAATGGAAATTCTGTCCAGGAAACTGTCTGTCGTGGATTGAAGTACATAGCTGATGGATTCCAGTCGGGTAATTTCAACCCAAATCTTGACAAGGTTTTCCTGACCTCATTCCAGGAGGCAGATGACTACCTGCCCATGTGGTACACCATCGGCGCCCTTAAATTCGCCATAGATGGGAAGACAGATGAGGCTTCAAAGGCCGCTGAACTGGCCATGAAACAGGCCCAGGGGATTGGGGATTTCCTGGGATTGCTTGTTGCAAGGATTGCGGGTGCCATCGCACTGGCCTCAAGAGGAAAAATGAACGACCTGAGAAAATTCCTGGAGGAAAATCTTCCGCAGGGAAGCAACGCCTACATCTACACCTACGTTGTTGATTTGCTCAGGCACATGGCTGCAGGGACACTGCAGGATGTAGAAATTGATGAAAAGTCCAGGTCGCTCATAGGGCTGGGAACTGAGGTCATAGTGGGCCTACATGACAAAGATATAGCAAAATTGAACACAACAAAAGGTGAATATATAAAGTCAGTTTATACCCAGTTGATGGGGAAGGTGCCACAGATATATGACGGGTTCAATTGAGCATTTATGCATGTACCATTCAAACGGCCAGTGCCATCTCCATGAGGGAATGGTAACGCACTGCAGGCTATGCTTCAACTTTGCATCCGCATACCGGGTTGTGGAAAAGGGGAAAACCAAGCCATTCTATACGTTATATGATTACATGGTTTCCACGGGGGAGAGCAGGAACATTTTTCCAGAAGGCAATTCCGTCCAGACAACTCTCTGAAATGGCAATTCTTTAGAACAACAGAGCCATCACTGAAGAAGGGCCCGTGGGGTAGCTAGGATATCCTGTTGGCCTTCGAAGCCGAAGACCTGGGTTCGAATCCCGGCGGGCCCGCTAATGGAAATCTGCGATTAAGGCAGGATCATAAGATGATCTGTGCCCGTATTCATGTCAGGATCAGGAACTGCTTGAAATCTTAAAATAACTGAATGAGGCCAAGAAAAAATATTCCAGAAGATCAGATCCAGAATCCTCCGCCCATCATGCCCATGCCCATCATTCCCATCATACCCATTCCTAGCATTCCCATACCCATCATGCCCATTCCTGACCCATATCCCATTGCCTGCTGCTGGTGGGTCTTCATGTGCTTGTCGAGGTCCTCCTGTGTATTGAACAGCAGCCCGTCCAGATCGCACATCTTCAGATTGGGGTCTATGAGGTTTACTACCTTCTTCCAGAGGTTTAGTTCATATTCGTGGCCCGAGTGGACTTCCGCTGCGGTTGCTGCTCCAAAAGTAAAGATACCTTCAATGGCCGGTACTGCAAGGTCGCGCCCCCATATTCCTGCATGCAGCTGGACTTCGAATTTTCCTTTCTGTCCTGCCACCATGGCATCCACGTCCCTGACCTTTCCAAGGATTATCCGTTCCCTGTTTGACTTCTTGGCGTGCATTTCCCTGAGATTCCCATTGGATTCGTCTGAAGTTACGTTGAACTTGTCCTCAACAAGCATGTCCTTTATGCGGGAATACACCGTTGACGGATCTATGTCCTTTTCCACAAAACCATGTCTGTACATATGTTAGCCATGTGCCCATGGCATAAAGCATTGCCGAAAAATTAATCTCAAGCCGCATTTGCCGCTTGCGTCCAACATTTATCAGGGTTGAGGAAGGTATTAATTCAACAACCACTATGGTACATTCATGACATCTGACATCTCAAAAGTCATTGCTGATCTTGCCGGAAAAGTTAAGGTATATCCTTTGCAGAACAGTATCATGGCTACATTTAACCAGATTCTCATCTGGAAGGGTGATGATCCCTCAAAGTTTGTGGAAACAATGATAAGCGAAAACGTTCCCATACTTTACCACTACATCTCACCTGTTTCCCTTGGAACTGACAGTCAGGCACCTGCTGAACATGAAGAGATAGCATTTTTGGTGAACGGTTTTGTTCATCTCTTTATAAGATCCACCGTAACCCCTGCTGCAAAACCAGCTTCCTCATCCGAACGGTCACAGGGTCTCAGCCAGTCACAGGGCGCAATTCCCGACAGAAGCCCTGAGGAAGTTGCTGTGGACATGACAAACTTTGTTTCAATGAGCCTTGACTATATGAGCCCCGACACTTTCAATCTCCAGTATTTCTTCAAAAAATACTGGCTGTCTCAGGGATTGAATCCTGATATTCCAGCCGGGAGTGCCCTGAAAAAATTCATGGACAAGGTGGAAGAGATTTCAACCAAGAAGATAAAGTCCAGATCCTGAATCTGCTGCAATTATTTGCTTCGTTTCAGACTTCGCGCCTCCGTGCTTATGCCTGCAAGGGAATCAGGTTAATAGCCTGAAGGTATAAGGAATCCATGAAAAGCCATAACGCAAATCATGACATGAACGAAAATGATGCTGCCGGAGATCAGAAAGGTATAGGATTTTCAACCTTATTCATGCTCAAGGAAACTGATCCGTTTTCTGACTTCTTCACATACGCCAATGGAAAGTGGATCATGGAGCATCCAATCCCCGAAGACAGATCAGAGTGGGGCGCCTTTTCCGAGCTCTATGAGCTGAACATGAAGAGGTTGCGAAAATTGCTTGAGGAAAGCCAGCCTGGAAAGGAAGGCAAGCAACTTGCTGATTTCTATGGTTCCGCAATGGATACTGGTACAATTGAAAAACTCAAGTTCCAGCCCATCCAGAATGACATGAGCCTGATTTCATCGCAGGATCTCAAGAAAACGCTTCCTTCAACTCTGGCCCGGATTCATTCCATGGGAATATTTCCATTCTTCTATGTTTATTCCCAGGCTGATGAAAAGAACAGTTCAGTGTATGCGCTCTATGTATACCAGGGCGGATTATCGCTGCCGGACAGGGAATACTACCTGTCGGAAACATTCTCACCACTGAGGAAAGAATTCCATGATTACGTACAGAAGGTTTTCACCCTGTACGGAGAAGATGAGGAAAACTCTGGAAAATATGCAGAAACCATAGTAAATATGGAGACCAGGATGGCCAGGGAATCAAGAAGCAGGGTCGATCTGAGGGATCCGGAAAGAAATTACAACAGAATGTCTGTTCAGGAACTTTCCGAAAAGTATCCTCACCTGGGATTCAGCACCTATCTGAATGCAGTGGGCGCTGGAGACACGGAATACGTTGTGGTGGGTCAACCCGAATTCCTGGCGGAGATCGATTCACTTGTCTCACGCAGTGAAAACTCAGATCTGGCACTGTATATGAAGTGGAACGTCATCAACAGCTCGCTTCCATACCTTTTCAAGGAGGCGGAGGAAGTGCATTTCAACATGTATGGCCGTAAGATCAGGGGACAGCCGTCCATAGAGCCCAGATGGAAAAGAGCAGTCAACATCATCGATGCATGCCTGGGCGAATCCCTTGGGAAGCTCTATGTTGAAAGATATTTCACGGAGGATTCCAGGCAGAAGATGGCAGAGCTCATTTCCGACATAAGCAGCGTATTCTCAGACAGGCTGAAGAGTGTTACCTGGATGGGCAACAGCACCAGGGAGCTGGCACTGAAGAAATTCGGGAAACTTAGGGTGAAGATAGGAAATCCAAAAAAATTCCGTGATTATTCTTCCATACTTATAAAACCCGATGACTATCTGGGCAACGTACGCAGATCAGCCTCCTTTGAAATGAAAAGACAGATGGCAAGGGTTGGAAACAGCGTTGACCCGGATGAATGGATGATGACCCCTCCAACGGTTAATGCCTATTATTCACCTCCTGACAACGAAATTGTCTTTCCGGCCGGAATCCTGCAGCCGCCATATTTCGATCATGAGATTG
>JAMCUV010000054.1 GCA_023379345.1 Thermoplasmatota archaeon | reverse complement strand
AAAAGCATCATAAAGAACGTTGCACAGAATCATGGAATGTATGCCACGTTCATGCCAAAGCCAATCAACGGCGTCAATGGATCAGGGATGCATGTTCACCAGAGCATAATGTCCACAGGCGAGAAAGAAAATCTCTTCTATGATGCAGGGACGAAATATGGCCTCAGCGATCTTGGAATGCACTACCTTGGAGGTATACTCAAGAACGTGAATCAGGCATCTGCAGTGCTTGCTTCGTGGGTGAACTCATACAAAAGGCTCATCCCCGGCTACGAGGCCCCGGTTTATATTTCATGGGCAAACAAGAACAGATCGGCACTTGTCAGGGTGCCCGCTGGAAATGGAATGAGGAAGAGGATGGAGCTCAGATGCCCAGATTCTGCTGGAAACCCCTACCTGCAGTTTGCTGTGATCCTTGGATGCGGCCTTGACGGCATTGAGCACAACATAAAGCCGCCAGACCCCGTGGAAAAGGACATATTCCACATGACCGCCGAGGAGCGCGTCAAGCATGGCATACAGTCCATGCCTGAAAGTCTGGGTGAAGCTCTGCACCATTTCCGGAACAGCAAGCTCATGAAGGAGATACTCGGGGATCATATATTTGAGAATTTCATAACAGTGAAGCAGCGGGAGTGGGACGCTTTCAGATCCTATGTGACAAAATGGGAACTGGACAGATACCTCCCGATTCTCTGAACTTTCACTCAGAGAATCCCCTGTTCTTCTCCCTTCTTCTTTCAGCCACTCTTGCGTATGAGTTCAGCCCTATCATAACTATTCCCACTATGAGGAGTATGAACCCGAATATTGCCCCTATGAGATAGAGGTATCCAATATCCGTAATTGTCACATCCACGACAGCAGACGTGTGGGCATTGTTGGTTATGACCAGGGTCCAGTTGCCGGCTGAATCTGCCACAAATACCTTTGATCCCTGATTTATGTTAATTATTGAAAGAGCTGCACTGTGCACACCACTGGGAGAAAGCATGTATGCTGTAACATTGATGCCTGTGCCGTTGTGCGAGGCTATTATGTATTCAAGATCATTTCCAGCCTGCACGCCGTCCTCATGAATGGAAACTGAGGATGCCGAACCCGGCAGAACTGATACATTACGGTGAGTGGAAACGTTGCTCTCAATAGAATAGACGGAATATGAGAAGAGTATGACAGAAACTATGAGTACTATTGCGGCAATTCTCACTATCCTTTTCCTTACGGGCCTGAACATTGCTTATCCTTCCCTGACCTGGAGCTCCTGTGATTGCTGGAAGCTGAGGCTGCCGATATTCATCACAGCCATGACCTCTTCCCTGTATCTTTCCAGTATGGTCTTATCTCCAAATATGGTCAGTGAATCAATGTGACTGACCATTGATAGCTTTTTCGATGTCTTGAATGATCGGACAGCTGACAGGACCTGCAGAAGGTATCCAAACTCAGCCGCACCGCTCTTCTCCGACACATTTCCGGAAGGAAGCGGCCATTTTTCCAGATGAACACTCTTTTCCGGGCCAAGGTTAAGCGAATGATAAACTTCCTCAGTGATGAATGGCATTATGGGAGCGTACATTTTCATTATCTGGAGCAGGACGTACCTGAGGATTCTCCCGAACTCCTCCCGTGTATCGTTACCAATATCCTGGGACCTGTTCAGAATGCCCTTTGCTATCTCAAGGTAGTTGTCACAGTATATGTTCCAGAAGAAATTGTCTATTTCAGACCTTGCCCTGGAAAACTGGTAGCTGTCCATCAGATCTGTGACCTTCACCACAAGATCGTTGAGCCCGGAAATGATCCCTGTGTTTATCGGGTGTTTAGCTTCTGGTACTGCAGGAGTTGCGGAACCTTCAGAAAGCATTGCAACCAGCTTTGAGGCGTTGAATATCTTTATCACAGTCCTTTTACCCCTGACAAAATCCTGCTCCCGCACCTTTATATCCTCTCCAGGCAGGGCCGTGGATGCCCAGTACCTCACCGCATCTGCACCGTATTCATTCACAAGGTCCGCCGGCTCGATTATGTTCCCCCGGCTCTTGCTCATCTTCTGGCCCTGCGGATCATATACATTTCCGCTGATGAGTATGCTCTTCCATGGCGATATGCCGTCGTGTATGAATGACCTGACAATTGTTGTAAAGGCCCAGGTTGAAATTATATCATGACCCTGGAACCTTACATCCATGGGATAAAGACTGGGAAATAGACCTTCAGGTATGAGAGCAAGCCTAGGACTTAGAGACGATGTGGCCCAGGTGTCCATCACGTCAGTTTCCGGATCAAGATCGGAAGAGCCGCATTTCGGGCAGGCAACCTTTCCGGAATAGGTCCTGGGATCAACGGGAATAAGCTCCTTGGTGGCATATACTGTTTCGCCACATTTCCTGCAGTACCAGACAGGGAAAGGCACTCCCAGGAACCTCTGCCTTGAAATGCCCCAGTCCCACTTCAGGCCGTCTATCCAGTTGTCGATCCTGACCCTCATGTGGATCGGTATCCACTGGGCTGAATGTGCCGAGGCTTTCAGGTCTTCCCTTATGTCAAGCACCTTCACGTACCACTGCTTGCTGATCCCGAATTCCACCGGCGTGTCACAGCGCTCATGTGCATTGACTGAATGCTTGACCCGCTCTATTTTTTCAACGACCTTCAGGTGCTCCAGTTCCTCAATGATTCTCTTCCTGCCCTCCCTGACTGTCATGCCTTTGATGATGCCGGCCTCATCCTTGAATTTCCCGAAATCATCCAGGATGATGCGAGTGGACAGCCCGTGCTTTCTCCACAGGTAAATATCGTTCTGGTCCCCGAAGGTACATACCATTTCGGCCCCAGTTCCCTTGTCCATTGCCACCAGGTCGTCAGCTATGATATCAACGCTGTATCCGTATACTGGAACAGTTACTTTCTTTCCTATGAGAGATGAATATCGTTCATCAGACGGGTTCACTGCCACTGCAACACATGCCCCCATGAGCTCAGGCCTTGTTGTGGCGATTAGAACGCCCTCGTCCTGCCCGGTGAACCTGACATAAACAAACTCGGATGACTGGTTTATGTCCTTCAGGTCAATCTGCGAAATTGCCGTCCTGCATGTTGGGCACCTGATTGTGGGGCCTTCCTCCCGGTATACCCGGCCCTTCTCCACCAGGTCCAGAAACATGGATTGCGATATCTTCATTGATTCATCTGAAAATGTCCTGTAGGGGTGTGAGAAATCAGCACTGATTCCCAGGTCCATCCAGTTCCTCTTGAGATCATCCTCCGCCTTTGCGCTTTCCTGCATGCAGAGACGGATGAACTCCCCAAGGTCCGTTCTTTCACCCTTTATGCCCAGGGATTTTTCCGTGTACCTTTCCGTGGGAAGGCCGTTGTCGTCGAACCCCCAGGGATAGAATACACTGTATCCCCTGAGCCTCTTGTATCTCGCAATGAAATCCTGGTGAGGATAGGAGAAGGCATGCCCCATGTGCATCTTACCGGATATTGTGGGAGGCGGAGTATCTATGGAGAAACACTTCTCCCGATCACTGTACCCAACATCAGTAACATAAATTGATTCTTCAAACCAGAGTTTTTTCCACCTAGCCTCCATGGCAGGAATGTCAAGATCCATTCTGTTGGTTAGGATGTTGACAATTAAAACCATTTTCATACATGTCATTGAAGCATGAGCAATTCACAGGAAGAAGTGAGCCAGTTACCTGCAATGTTTGGCCCTGAAAAACACAGTGTTTCTGCAAAACATATATAGCAAACAGTCATGGAGAGAGGAATAAAATGGCAAATCTGCACAAGGAAAAGAGCGCATTTAGTTTTGATGAAACTTGCAACAGGGTATATGAATTCCTTAAATCCAGGAACGTGGCGGTCTTCACCACGGTTGATCATCATGAAAATGCAGTGAAGGTTGGGCTCAAGCTCAGGCCAGAAAAGGTAATAATGTTCGGTTCTCCCCTTGTTGGAACACATCTCATGGAGGAGAATCCGGACATAGGCCTTGAACTTCCTTCAAAGGTCCTGGTTTACCAGGAAGACAACCTCGTTTACCTGGTGCATACCGATTATGATGATCTCAGAGGAGCATATCATCTTTCCAGATCTTCGGAATTTATCAACAAACTGGCTTCACTGGTTGCAGATCTGGACAGTTATGCCACTCGCCCTTGAAGTTTTTTCCATTTTTTTAATTCAGGTTTGAAGCGCAACTGGAAATGATGACCACAGTTAGAGCGGAAAAATCTCTTTAATTTAGCTTGTTTCAGCTGGAACATGGTCATGAGCTCCATTTGCAGCTTAAAAAAAGTAACTGGAGTTCCGCATTACATAATGTTAATACGTTATTATTGAATAGTCATAATCAGAAATGACATCAGATCGAAAATATTCACTTGAGAAACTGGCAGAATCCGAAGAGGAACTTGCCAGGATCTATTCAGACCTTGAGAGCAAGGCCTCTCTGGATAACATAAAGATGTTTCTCAGCACCTTTGCAAAGGGCCATGAAAATATAGCCGCTTACTTGGAGGAAAGCAAGGTTAGGAAAAGTGATATCAGACAGAAGACACGCAGATACAGGAACATACATGCCACAGACCATCTTGCCAGGAACGAGGAAGTAGATCTGGGCAATCTTCAGAGCGTGCTCCTCTTCATATCAAAGACCGAATCAGATTCGCTCAAGAAATACGAAAGAGTGGCTGGAAAAATTGATGAAGTCGGCAAAGCAAAATTGCTGGAAACCGTCAGATCGGAAAAATCTGCCATGGTAGCCAAGGCTGACAGGCTATACTTTGATTTTATAGAATCCCGCGTTTCCTGATCACTGATTGAAATGCGTCTCATAATAGGATCGAAGGATGACCAGGCCAGCGTAGCAATGTCTCAGAGGCTCCTGGAAACTGTGGATTTCCGTCCCTTTGATGGACAGGAAGGAGTGTTGAAGCATGGAGATTTTCTGTTCAGCTACATCCAGAAGAGACACCTGTACATGGATAATCTTGATGCAGGCCTGAATGGACTTTCACAGGCAATTGATGTCGTAATATTCCTATCACGGCATTCCTCGGCTGCGGATATCAAGAGCCTCACGGTACATCCCACAGGCAATTTCAGCGAGGCTAAACTTGGTGGATTTGTGGGCAGGCTTTCGCCAACGGCACCGGCAGATATGACTTCTGCCCTGCTGGAGATGCACAGCACATACAGGGGTGATGAGTTCAAGGTGACCTACGAAGCTACCCATCACGGACCAGCCCTTGACATTCCCCACTTTTATATGGAAATAGGGACAACAGAAGCCCAGTGGAACAACCCTGAGGCGCAGGACACCATAATCAGGGGTATTTTCGCCCAGAGGAGGAATTTCAACGGGGCATTTGTTGGTATTGGCGGCGGCCACTACATGCCCAAGATAACAGAATATTCTGTTGAGAATACGGTTGCCATGGGGCACATGATCTCCAAACACGCTCTCGAGAACATAAACCAGGACCTCATAAGGCAGAGCGTTGAGAAGACGCCAGGATGCCGTGGATTCATCATGGATCGCAAGGGGACTAAGTCCCAGGCAAGGGAAACTGTGCTATCCGTGGCGGATTCTCTTGGCCTGGAGGTAATAAGAATTTAACTGTGCATTTTATGACTATGCTGCACTTGCTATAATATTTTTTGTATATAAATTATAGGATTTAAGTGGACACCGGGAAATTCAGATTCCGCGACGAACATTTTGATTAAAATGTCATACAATATGT